>JAJDOJ010000137.1 GCA_022340215.1 Gammaproteobacteria bacterium | reverse complement strand
GAGTGGATTTTCGAGGGATTTTTCGTCCTGACAAGGCGGATTCGATGCGCAATGCCGCCCCATTGCAAGTCGAATCCAACGCCGTCAGGGCGGAAAAGATCCGTAAAGCCGCCGTCCACGATGAATGTCAACAGAGCCTAAGGACCACCCCGAAATTTCGACCCGGACGGGCGGCTAGACCGGACGGGCAATTTGAAGCCAACCCCTTGAATAGGAGGAAACAATGGCCAAGAAATATGATGCGGGCGTCAAAGAGTACCGCGAGACTTACTGGATGCCCGACTACACGCCGAAGGATACCGACCTCCTGGCGTGCTTCAAGATAACCCCACAACCGGGCATCCCGCGCGAAGAGGTTGCCGCCGCTGTGGCCGCCGAATCCTCCACCGGCACCTGGACCACCGTCTGGACCGACCTGCTGACCGACCTCGACTACTACAAGGGCCGCGCCTACGCCATCGAGGACGTTCCGGGCGACGACGAATCCTACTACGCCTTCGTCGCATACCCCATCGACCTGTTCGAAGAGGGCTCCGTCGTCAACGTCTTCACCTCAATCGTGGGTAACGTGTTCGGCTTCAAGGCCCTACGCCACCTGCGCCTCGAAGACGTGCGCTTCCCGATTGCATACGTCATGACCTGTAACGGTCCGCCCCACGGCATCCAGGTCGAGCGCGACATCCTCAACAAGTACGGCCGCGCGCTGCTCGGGTGCACGATCAAGCCGAAACTCGGCCTGTCCGCCAAGAACTACGGCCGCGCGGTCTACGAGTGCCTGCGCGGCGGACTGGACCTGACTAAGGACGACGAAAACGTCAACTCTCAGCCCTTCATGCGCTGGCGCCAGCGTTTCGACTTCGTGATGGAAGCCGTGCACAAGGCCGAGGCCGAGACCGGCGAGCGCAAGGGCCACTACCTGAACGTCACCGCCCCGACCCCGGACGAGATGTTCAAGCGCGCCGAGCGCGCCAAGGAGCTGGGCTCGCGCATCATCATGCACGACTACATCACCGGCGGCTGGTGCGCCAACACCGGTCTGGCCCAGTGGTGCCGGGACAACGGCCTGCTGCTGCACATCCACCGCGCGATGCACGCCGTAATCGACCGTCACCCCAAGCATGGTATCCACTTCCGCGTGCTGGCCAAGCTGCTGCGTCTGTCCGGCGGTGACCACCTTCATTCCGGCACCGTGGTCGGCAAACTCGAGGGTGACCGCGAGGCCACCCTGGGTTGGATCGACCTGATGCGCGATTCCTACATCAAGGAAGACCGCAGCCGCGGCATCTTCTTCGACCAGGACTGGGGCTCGATGCCCGGCGTGTTCCCGGTCGCTTCCGGCGGAATCCATGTATGGCACATGCCTGCGCTGGTTACCATCTTCGGCGACGATGCCTGCCTGCAGTTCGGCGGCGGCACCCTGGGCCACCCCTGGGGCAACGCGGCGGGTGCGGCGGCCAACCGTGTCGCGCTGGAAGCCTGCGTCGAGGACCGCAATCGCAACGGTGGTGACGGCCTCGAGAAGCGCGGCGGCGACGTCCTGCGCGAGGCCGCCAAGTCAAGCCCTGAGCTGGCGGCCGCGATGGACACCTGGAAAGAGATCAAGTTCGAGTTCGACACTGTCGACAAACTTGACGTGTCCCACAAGTAAATTCGGTTAACCGCCAAGGCGCCAAGTACGCCAAGCGTGCTTCGAATTTCCGGCGTACTGGCGTCTGGCAACCAACCGAAATGCTGACCGATTCACTAATCCGAATGCGACCAATTTACTGAATTTCCTTGGCGTCATTGGCGCCTTGGTGGTTCCACTAGAGGAATTTTCAATGAGTGAAATGCAGGACTACAGTTCGCGTCTGTCCGATCCGAGCAGCCGCAAGTTCGAGACCCTTTCCTACCTGCCCGCCTTGAGCGAGGAGCAGATCCGCGCCGAGGTCGCGTACATCGTGTCCAAGGGATGGAACCCCGCCATCGAGCATACCGAGCCCGAGAATGCCACCGACTCCTACTGGTACATGTGGAAGTTGCCCTTGTTCGGTGAGACCGACATCGATGCCGTGCTGCAGGAGGCAGAGGACTGCCTCGCGGCCAATCCGGGCAACCACGTTCGTCTGATCGGCTACGACAACTATGCCCAGTCCCAGGGCACGGCGCTGGTGATCTTCCGCGGCAAGCCGGTCTGACCATCTACGCCGCGTTTGACCTGAACGCAGGCCCCTGCTCCGTCACGCGGGGCAGGTTTTTTTTGCGCTGTCAGCAGTCAGCTTTCTGCAAGAGGCAAGGACAGGTCGAGCTTCGTTCGACAAGACGAGCCGACCGCTGACAACTGAGCGTTGAAAGCTTGAATATTCGCCGCCAAGAGGCACAGGACATGAGCGAACTCGATCGCGATCAATACATTGTCAAAGACGAACCCTATTACCGTTCCGTTAGTGACGAAGTAACCATGTACGAGGCCGCCTACGATGCGCGCATGCCGGTCATGCTCAAAGGACCGACTGGCTGCGGCAAGTCGCGCTTCGTTGAGTACATGGCCTGGAAGCTGCAAAAACCGCTGATCACAGTAGCCTGTAACGAGGACATGACCGCCTCCGACCTGGTCGGCCGCTTTCTGCTCGACATCAACGGCACCAAGTGGCAGGACGGCCCGCTGACCGTCGCTGCCCGCATCGGCGCGATCTGCTACCTGGACGAGGTAGTCGAGGCACGACAGGACACCACCGTCGTCATCCACCCGCTGACTGACCACCGCCGCGTGCTGCCGCTGGAGAAGAAGGGCGAACTGGTCCATGCGCACGACGATTTCCAGATCGTCATCTCCTACAACCCCGGCTACCAGTCGCTGATGAAGGACCTCAAGCAGTCCACCAAGCAGCGCTTCGGCGGCCTGGACTTCGACTACCCGGACAAAGAGATCGAGGTCGAGATCGTGGTTCACGAGGGCGGCGTCGATGCCGACATCGCCGGCAAGCTGGTCAGCATCGCTCAACGTTCACGTAACCTGAAGGGCCACGGCCTGGACGAGGGCATGTCCACCCGTCTGCTGGTCTACGCGGCGCAACTGGTCGGCAAGGGCATCGACCCAATGGCCGCGTGCCAGATGGCGCTGGTCACCCCGCTGACGGACGACCCGGATATGCGCGACACACTCAGTGCTGCTGTCAACACCTACTTTTAGAAATTGAACCGCCAAGGCGCCAAGGATGCCAACGTTCTACATATAGCAGCTTAAATTGGTACGCCTCAAGTGGAACCGTCGCACGAGCTGGATGCCTTGGCCCGCAAGACAATTGGCGCAGCAATCGAAGTACATCGCGCGCTTGGTCCCGGATACCTCGAGAGTGTCTACGTAGAAGTCCTGGCGATTGAACTCACCCTGAGACGATTACGTTTTCGCCGGCAACCCGAAATCTCCGTACTGTACAAGGAACACGAAGTAGGTACGGGGCGGCTAGATTTCCCGATTGACCAGCGACTGGTCGTAGCACTGAAAGCCGTCAATGCCTTGAACGAGATTCACCAGGCTCAGGTGATTTCCTATCTCCGGGCAACAGGATTGAACCTTGGTCTGCTGATCAACTTCAATGTGGGAGTATTGAAACAGGGTATCAAGCGTGTTGTTCTCTCTTAATCCTATCTTGGCGCCTTGGCGGTAAAATAAAATGAGTATCGACTTCAACGAATACGTCACCTGCCTCGACCCCGATGATCACGAGCATCTCGAGGCCCTGGAGTCTTCGTATCACGAGGCGCAGCGCGTCATGTCGCCGCGGGGACTGCAGAACTACCTGGAAGGCATGCGGGCGATGTGCACCATGGGTCGCGGACAGGACCTGGTGCTGACCTATGTGCAGGAGATGCCGGGTGTGGCCAAGGAAGTCGGCGAGGACATTGTCCCCGATATCGTCGAGTCGATGATGAAGCTTGCCTCGCACACCTCCGGCAGCGTGATCACCCTGATGCTGTCGGTGATGCCGTTGGCCGCGCAACGCCTGGGCGACGGTGACGTGCTGCGCGGCTACCTGAAACTGCTGCACCAGCTCGCCGGCAAGGCCCCGCGCGGTCTGAGGCCGATGATGGAAAACATGGACGAGCTGCTGTCCAAACTGACCCTCGGTGGCCTGCGCCGCTGGGCGATGTGGGGCGCTCAGGCCCATCAGCGCGACCTCGACGGCCAGATGGCCTACTTCGGTCTGAAGACCGAATCGGCGCGCTCGGTGCTACAGAACGAACGCCGTGGCACGCTGTTCGTCGGCAACCAGCGCAAGCTGAACTTCTATCTGCGCGCATTGTGGGGCCGCGCGTTTTTCATGCGCCCGACCGCCGGAGACTACGAGAGCCGTCGCGGCCTGAAGCCGTACATCGAAGGCTTCCAGATCCACATTCCGGACGCCTATGATCCGTTCCGCGGCATCGACGGTATAGCGATCTATCGCGCCGCGGCTGCCCATGCCGCCGCGCACATGGTCTACACGCGTGAGCCGATCTCGGCCGAGCAATTGTCGCAGGCACAGATGCGCTTCATCGAGCTGTTCGAGGACGCCCGGGTCGAGTACCTGGCCTATTCTGAGTTTCCCGGCCTGCGCAAGCTTTGGCTGTCGTTCTTCACCGCCGAGCCGGACGCGGACGACGACTTCGGCGCGCCGCACGAAACCATGGACTACATGTTGCGTACGACACGCGCGATCATGGACCCGGACTACCGGGCCCCTGAAGATTTTATCAACGACGCCGCGTCCGCATTCCTGCAGGAACTGGAGAAGGACCCCTACGCTTCCCGTGTGTCGTGGACGGCCGGCGTCAACTTCTACAATCTGATGGTCGACAAGGCCAAGATACCGAGCGTACGCGTGCTGTCCGACTGGCCGATCCCATACCGCGACGACAACCGCTACTTCTGGGACTTCGCCGAGAACATGTTCGAGACCCAGGGCGTCGACTACATGCCGTCCAGCCAGCAGACCGTGCGCAAGTATGTGTCGGTCATGGAGATGGTCAACGAAATCAACTCCGAACTCGACATCGATAACCATCAGGAAGTCTGGGTGCTGGCCACCGAGTTGTTCCCGTACGAGGACGAGGGGGTCAGCTACAACCAGATGGAGGGGGTCGAGCCGGTCTCCGAGCCGTACCACTACGACGAGTGGGACTACCACGTGCAGCTCGCACGGCCGGACTGGGCCACCGTCATCGAACGCAAGCAGGGCCAGGGTGACCCGGAAGTCATGGACACGATCCTCGACAAGTACAAGCCCATCGCCTCACGTATCCGGCACCTGATCGATGCGATGCAACCACAGGGCATCGTCCGTCGACGCGGTTACGAGGAAGGCGAGGAGCTGGACCTGAACGCCGCGGTGCGCGCGATGATCGACATCCGCCGAGGTGTCATGCCCGATCCACGAATCAACATCCGAATCACGCGACACATCCGCGACCTGTCGATCGTGGTGCTGATGGACCTTTCGGAGTCGACCAACGAGAAGATCGGCGATTTGCAGGAGGGTGACGAAGGCTACGAGGACCAGCCGAGCATCCTGGACCTCACCCGCGAATCGACGGGGCTCCTGGCCTGGGCCATCGACTCCATCGGCGACAACTTCGCGGTGCACGGTTTCGCCTCCGACGGACGCCACGACGTGCAGTACTATCGTTTCAAGGACTTCGAAAAGCCCTACGACGACGAGGCCAAGGCCCGCATGGCCGGTATGGAGGGCGGGTTGTCGACCCGCATGGGGGCGGCGCTGCGTCACGCCGGCTGGCAACTGACCCAGCAGAACGCGCGGAAGCGCCTGGTGTTGCTGATCACCGACGGCGAACCCGCCGACATCGACGAGCGCGACCCGCAGTACCTGCGCCACGACACCAAGAAGGCGGTAGAGGACCTCGCCATGCAGGGCGTCTACACCTACTGCCTGACCCTGGATCCCGAGGCTGACCGTTACGTCGCGCGTATCTTTGGCGAGAACAACTATTCCATCGTCGACAACGTCGAGCGCCTTCCGGAGCGCCTGCCGAACGTGTTCGCCGCAATCACCGGATAGACAGTGTCCGATACGGCATGAGGCAGGCTTGCGAATCGCATCCAAAACCGGAGGAACAGCGTTAACATGCGCCCGACATCCAAACCCCAGCGCTACGTCGGCATCGACAGGGAAATCAACGGCGGCATGACCGATACGGGCCGGATCATCCGGGATGCCTGGGTGTTCGGAATCATCCCGGAGACCGAGACCTGTGAGGGCTGGTTGCCACAGGGGATCGAGGACCTTTGGGCAAAGGTCGACCGGGAGTGGGAGAAATACGGTTTTCTCGTCGCCAATCTGCCGCAGGAGCTTCGGGAGCGATTCATGCGCATACAGTCAGAGGCGGTCAAGCGCGCCAGATCCAACGGCTGGGACCCGAGCCTCGAAGACGACGAGACCTGAGTCCCAGACCGAAAACGCTTGATCCAGGTTGATTGAGACTGACCGAATATGGAAGTCCGCTTCGAGCAGGGTGAGGAGACCGGCCGGGAACGGAGACGGATCCCGGCCGAACTGTACAATAAGATCCGCGTGATGTTCGGTCGTCACGACGGTGCCGCCCTGTTCGTGCCGATCCGTTCGATGCAATACCTCGCCGTAATCGACGCCGAAGAGACCGTCTTCGTCGATGGTAACAACCGGCGTAACATTGCCATCTCCTGGCAACGCTTCCGACCGGGCGTCAGAACGGATTTCAGTCAGCCGGTGGCCTTCGAGTGCGTCTACTACGTCTGCGATGGTCCAGAGATCATGAAACGCCTGCAGGGCGCGTTCCTCGAGGCGCTCACGCTGTTGGAATCACGACAGGCCGCTCACGGAAAGAACGATCATGAGGTCATCCCCTTTTCAAGCAAATGATCGTTAAACACGCAATCGGGACAGCGCGTCCTCGACCCAGCCGAAACCGACGCGCTCCTGTTCCAGGCGCAGGTTCGCGCGCAGGCGGTTGTCTCTCAGGTCGTCGTACAGCGCCTGTTCCTCGGCAGTCAGGCGGGGGAGATCGCGCAGTGTCTGTTTCTCCTCCACACCCCATTGGGCCTCGAAGGCGAGAAGTGTCGCGCGATCCATCATCAGGGAGCGCACGTGCGGGAGATGGGCGCGCAGCCGATCGAGGATGGTGAAGCCGTGGGTGTCGATGTCACCCCAGTAATACACCCGACAACGTCGTAGCCAGGAAACCCGCTCAAGCAGGTCGAGCCCATAACCGGCGCCGAAGATGACCAGACTGTCCGACATCGGGGGAAAAGCCAGGAAATTGATTTCGTTTTCCGTGACGAAGACGTGGGAGACCTGAGTTTGCAGAGCGGTGAAGGTGTCGAGGTCCAGCGTAACGTCCGCCTCGGCCAGTCCCGGTAACGGCGTGCAGGCAGGATCGAGCATGCGCCACCGAATACGACGGGGTTTCTCCCGGAATCCGTAACGCCCGGAAAAACCGCTAGCTGCGGTATCGACGGCCGCCGGCGGCAGGATCCGATCGAGCCATTGAATCAGGATGCCTCGATGCGCCTCGATGAACTTGCTGTCGATCCGGGGGATGTCGACCTGTCGAAGGTAGATGCCCGGGCGCGGGTTCGCCTCCATCCAGTCGATCACGTCCAGCAGACGGTCCCAGACGTCCACCAGCTCCAGCGCCTTGAGGGGTCTGCGGGCAAGCCAATCCATCAACTCAGGCCGGCGCTCGCGGGTGCGCTCGACCAATGCGGCGAAGCGTTCGGCCTCACGGCGCTTGCCTAGTAGGGCCAGTGCATCGTCCAGTGTATCCACCCACACGGCCGCGGGGACCTGATTCGCGCCCAGCACCCTGTGGTTGAACTGGCGCAACTCGACCCGGTAGTGGCGCAGGCCGCGAAGTTCGGCAATCCAGGCGCGTACGGCTTCGAAGCGTCCGGCCATTTGCGCGGAGGTCGGCCCCTTGAGCTTCAATCTCAAGGGGAAGGACGTCTCGCCGGTCGCAAGGTCCGCCAGTAGTCGGCCCCGGTGCCAACCATGTTGAAGCTGCGCGCGCAAGTCCCGGGATGTCGTCCAGTTCACGGGATAAAATTATCCTGAAAGGGCACGCGCCTTTTCCTCCCGATACTCCTCGATCGTCAGGTTGCGTAGCATGGAGGCGCGTCCGTCCTCGTTGTGAACAAAACCGACGCTGTCCACGAAGGGCTCGATGACGTGGATCTTCTGCAGGGGCGTGACAATCAGCAACTGCAGATTGAGCTGCGCGAACAGACGCAGGCCGTATTGCGCGGATTCGTCCGAGCCGCGCCCGAACGCCTCGTCGATGACCACAAAGCGAAAGGAACGCGAGCGCACCACACCCCATTCGAGTCCGAACTGATAGGCCAGGCTGGCGGCCAGAATGGTGTAGGCCAGTTTCTCCTTCTGGCCGCCCGACTTGCCACCCGAGTCGGAATAGTGCTCGTGCTCGCTGTCGTCCTCGCGCCAGCGCTCGCTGGCGGCGAACATGAACCAGTTGCGCACGTCGGTGACCTTCGCGGTCCAGCGCCGGTCCGCCTCGGTGCGCCCCTCGCGGCCGCGAAAACGCTCGATGATGCGCTTGACCTGGAGAAACTTGGATTCCGAGTACTGGGCGTCTCCAGCCCCGGTCAGCGCACCCTCGGTGCAGGCGCGCAGCTCGCTCTGAAAGTCCCGGATCTCGTTGTCCGCGTTCAAGCGTGCCTCGAGCAGGATGTAGCGCCCGCGGGCATAATCGATCTGGGCCAGGGAGTCGTTGATGCGCGCGATGCGCTCTTTGATGGTCTCGCGCTCTCGGGCCAGTTGCGACTGGAAGTTGGCCACCTCCCGGATGGTGTTCTCGTTGAGCAACTCCTTGAAACGGGCCTCGAAGCGCGGCAGGTCGTCGGCCTCGAGCGCCTCGAGCATTGCGCGGTATTCGAACGCCGCTTCGATACTCGCGTCGACCTCCGCGGTCTCGAGCCGGTTGGCTTCCTTGTATTCGGTCATCGCGCGAACGATTTTCTCGCCCAGCGCCTTGAGACGCTTGTCTTCGGCATCGATACGCGCCTGAAGCCACTCGCGCATGTCGTGCTCGCGATTGTCGCAGGTCTCAACGGTCAGGCGATGCTCGCCCAGGGCCTGGGGGCGTAGCGCATCCAGTTCCGCAAAACGCGCCGAATGCGCCTCGATAGCGGGATCGTCCAGCAGGGTACGTGTCTGAACTTCGAGGGCCGAGGCATCCTCGAGCTTCTGCTCGGTCCTGGCGCGCGCTTCCCGGCGCGCCTCCAGTTGGCTCTCGGTCTCGGCGATCTGGGCTTGCAGACCATGGAGCTGTTCGGTCAGTTGACGGAGTACGTCGGATGCCTCCTCCAGTTCGCGCCTTTCCGTCTCGAGACGTTCGACGTCGATTCCCACGGAACGCCAGTCCAGTTCCTGAAAGTCCCGGTACTCGTCCAGTTTGGCCAGTAGACTGGCGCGTTCGCCCAGGGTCTTCAACTCGGCCTGTACGCCGCTGATCGCCGCGCCCAGGCCGGCCAGGCGCGATTCGAGCTGGCGCCGGTCGTCCTCCAGCGCGGCGATCTTCTCCTCGTTGGTCCAGCCGAGCACGTAGCGCCGGCGGTCATCGATGCGGTGGCGGTCGTCCTTTTCGTGGCGTTCGCCGGGGGACTTGATCTGACCGGCACGGGTGATGGCTCGCGTCTCGCGCCGGAACTGCTCGAAGGTCTCGCAGCAGGCGACGTCGAATCGCCTCGCCAAGACGCGCTCCAGCCAATCGTAGAACGGCGAATCGGGCTTGATCGCGAGTTTCCGTACCAGCGAGTCCGGATGAAGCATCCCCGGTTCGTCGCGCGCGGTTGCACGCACACGGAAGTAGACCAGGCGTCCCCGCAGATGGGTACGGTCCACCCACTCCGAGACCCGCCGGTAGTGCGAGTCGGGCACCAGCATGGACAGACCGAAGTTGTGCAGCAGCCGCTCGGCGGCCCCCTCCCACTCCCGCTCGTCTTCGCGCACCCGCAACAGCTCACCTGCGAAAGGTACGTCGGACTCGGACAGGTTCGTCGCGGCGCACAAGGCGTCGCGCAGGCGGACTTGCTCGGCGGGGACGTTGCTGCCCCGCTCCCGCAGACTCTCGATCTCGGCGATCAGTTGTTCGTGTGTCTGTTTGCCCTGGCGCAGCTCGACCGCCTGCTCGGTAAGGGCATTCTGAAGTTCCGCTTCCCGCGACCGGGATGCCTCCAGCAGCTGGAAACGGCTCGCACGCCGCTCGGCGAACGCTCCCTCGTCCTCGGCCACGTGTTCGCCGATCGCCCTCGCCAGCTCCGCATAACGATCGGCCTTCTTCTTCCTGAGGTCGCGCTCGCGGACCTTGAGGCGGATCTCTTCGGCAAGCCGCTCAAGCCGATCTCCGCCGTTGTCGGCAATGCTGCGTTTCAGTTCGTCCACGCGGGCTCCCTGTTCCGCGCGGCGCTCGGCCAGCCCCCGGATGCGTGTGGTCTGGCGCGTGCAGTCCTCGCGCAGGGCGTCGATCCGCGTGTCCAGCAGTCCGAGCTTGATCCCCGCGAAGTACGGTCGCAAGGCCTCACGGCAGGCACGCAAACCGTCCGTGGCCTCGAGCAGCTTTGCGTGGCGATCGCAATCGGAGACCAGCGGCGTCAGTGCCTCGATCTGGCGCCTGGCCTTGAGCACTGCCTCGTGGGCGTGGTTGAGGTCGTCGAAATGATCGATCAGGGCATCGACGCGCGGTGCGACGTCGAACGGCTCGAGCATGTGATTGCGGACGAACTCGGTCAGGTTGCCCACGGACTTCATCGATACGGTCTGGTGAAACAGCTCCAGGGCCTGATCGTTGTCGATACCGAAACGCCGCCGGAACCAGGCGCCATAGGGTGGAAAGCTGTCGAATATCTCGACGCCGTCACCGCGCAGGCGCTTGCGCAACGCCGCGATCTCCGTACCGAACCCGGCAAAATCACCCGCGATCGTCAGCTCCCGTTCGGCGCTCGAATAGAACCGTGCAGGCTGCCCCTGCGGATCCTTGCTCCAGAATACCTGTGCCAGGGTGACTGCCTGGTCGTAACCTGCGTTGTAGAACACGGCGAGGATCACCGAATAGGCGTTGTGATCGCGTAGCGCGACGGGTTTGGCGGCGCCACCGATCTCGTTGCGCTCCGACTTGTAGTAGCCCAGTACGTAGGACTTCAGCGTGCGCTCCCGACTGTCCGCACCGGCAGCCTTGTTATAGGCGACCCGGCGCGCGGGCACCAGCAAGGTGGTGACGGCATCGACCAGCGTCGACTTGCCCGAACCGATATCGCCGGTCAGCAGGGCGTTCCTGCCATCGGCACGCAGGGTCCAGACGCGGCCATCGAAAGTCCCCCAGTTGAAGACCTCCAGACGGGTCAGCCGAAACCCCGCCATCGTCTCGTCGGCGACGAAGTCCAGTCCCAGGGTGCGCGACTCATTCATCGTCCGCGGCCTCCAGCTGCGCGCGGTAGTCCGCCAGGCGCTGGTCGAATTCAGCGAGCCACTGTGCGTCCACGAAGGCCTTCAGGATCCGGCGCACCTCAAAGGTCTGACCCTGCCCGGCCACCGACTTCATCTTGCGCAGGAAACCCAGATCGACCACCTTTGCGATATGTGCGTCGATGCGGTCCATCAGCCGCACCTCGTTGGCGGTTGCGGGCAGAAACACGCGCATCAGCTCGACGATGTCCTCACGCGACAGCACCAGACGTACGCCTTCGCCGTCCTGCCCACCGCCGGCGTCGAACTCCGCGAGCTTCTTGCGCAACAGCGCCAGCAACAGGCTGACCGGGAAGGTCAGTTGTCGGCGGGTCACCAGGCGCGGGGCAGAGGCGCCGGCCTCGTCGCCCTCGGGATCTCGCGAGCGCAGGAAGGCATAGCCCTCGGCCTCGTCCAGCACCAGATCGAGCCCCAACACGCTCACGTAGTCCCGCACCTGTGCCTGGAGATCGAGCAGGTCGTTCCATTGGCCGCCGTCGCGCGTGCTCGCCTCGTCGCGATAGATCACGCCCTTGAGCAGGGGAACCACCAGCGAGGACAGATCGGCCCCGCCCGCCACCGCCCCATCCGGTCGGTCCATCTCATCGATCGAATTCATCCTCTTTACGCACTCGGCTTGAGCTCGTCTCCCTATCCCGAATTACCGCATGAATACCACACGGGGAAGGCGGGCCTGTTTCATCCGCTCGATTCCGTCGCGATCCTGGCCGCGCCACACGATGACGTCTTCCACCGCCTCGTCGACGGTGCTGTCGAAGCGATCGTCCGCCAGTGCCAGGTAGGTCACGAGTTCGGCCAAGCCCTGTTGGAGTGGCCAGCGTTCGCACAATTCGCCCAGGGTCACCCGCGAGGCGCCTTGCAGAGCACGGCGGACATGCCTGGCCAACGCATCCTTGTCGACCACCGTCTCGGAGAACAGCGCCGCGGCATCCACGTCTCCCCCGTCCGCGACCGGCGCGAGATCGACCAGATGCGGTCTCAGGCCCGGGCTGTAAAGCGGACGTTCCATCGGCAGCTCGACGGAAGCTCGGGATTCGGCAATGGCATAGAAATTGCCGCCCGGGAGCGACTCGCGCACTACCAGCGCCTTGCCTTCGATGCCACGCAGGATGTTCATGATACGACGATTCTCCAACCACGCCGCGTCATCGAGGAAACGTCGCAGTTGCTGAGAAAGCCGGGCCACGGTACGCTGAGTGTGCTCGCCGGCTTCGAGCCAGTCGTAGTGCACCCGGCGGGTGCGGGCATCGGGATTCAGCTCGGTGACCGCTGGCAAAGACAACACGCGGTCGAGCAGCTCGCCGAATTCGTCCTGCCGCTCGCTCGACATCAGGAAGTCCCAGAAGGCGCGGAAGCTTCGTCCCTGGTCAGAGTCAATAATGACATCGCGTTCGCTCATGATATCTTCCAGCAGCTCGCCCTTGCCCCCCTCCCACAGCGCGATTCGCTCGCGCACGCCGCGATCCAGGATCCGGAAGTTCTGCTCGACCTCGCGAAAATCCCCCAGCAACTCCCGCGCGACGGTAACGAACTGCTGGAAGCGGTCCCGCAGCGCCGAATCGTCCAGCATGGGCATGTCGCCCTCGCGCACCCGGGCGATCTCGTCATCGATCTCGTCACGGCGTTTCTGAAGCGCCGCGAGGCGCGCCTCCGGGTCGGTCTCGCTCCCCGAGGCGATCTGCCGCAGTAACTCGAACAATGTCAACAGGCGAGACTCGGTGCCGACGAATGACCGCTCGCTCAGTGTGCCGAGCCAGCCGATAGCCTTCTCCGTGGCCGGCGTCAGATCGAAACAGGGCTCGTCCGACCCCTGGCGGTAGAACTTGCGCAACCAGCCCTTATCATCGCCCGCCCAGTCATTGAGATACTCAAGCGCCGTTCGGGGAAAGGTCTCGTCACCGAGGCGTTCGCGCAACGCGAACAGATCGTCCTCCAGCGCCTCGGCCAGATCGGCCTGAGTGATCGTTCGCTTGTTGGGTTCGACGAAGGTCCGATGCAGGAAACTTGCTACCAGCGCGGCATGCGGTGAACCGAGCAATCGCCACGCCGGGTGGTGCTGCCGCAGAAATTCGAGTGTGTCGAGATCCAGACTCATGGATCAAATTCGTATGGCTGCGTGCCTGAATGGTATCCCAGACAACACTAAAGCGCGCGAGATGCTTGTGCAACCGAGCCGAGCCGTTAGTCGAGTTTCCTGAACGGCCCCTCCGGGACACAACCGGAAACCTCGACACCAGGGCCGTAAAACTGCGCGGGAGTCATTCGTGAGGACAGCAGTGCTGTACGACCTTCTGGTTTATCAATGGGCCAGGGCCACGTCGGAATTCGTCTACCGCTCGCAATAGACGCTCACGACATCAACTTCCGAGTGCCGCCGGGCAATCCCCAATATTGCCTTCGGAGCGTCATTGATTAGTGCCCAGTTGATCGTAGGCCGAATCTGAACTGACAGTCCCCACATTGAAGCGGGTGACTGCCAGAGCAGGTCCGAACGACTGAGACCTAGGCGATTTCTGTCAAATGACATACCATCGAGCTTGTCTTTGTCGTCCGTCCTCTGTGTTGCGACAACAGTTGCATAGCTCGACTATGCGCCTGTTGTCGCGCCTTGATGACGAACGATCCCGGCGCGGCGCTGTCCCTGCTTTGCTTGGGCACCGGTCTTGGGCTTCCTGCCCAAGCCGTTTACTGCTTCGCAGCTCACCCGGCGCAATCTGGTATGCCATTCTCCGGCAATCGCCTTGGCAGAACGGAATCGTCCGGTGTACTTCTCCATTTGGCGTGGAGAACCCGTGCCGATTCCGACGTCTTCATGTTCACCCAACCATTGATACAAAGAATGTGAGGACGCTAGTAATTTTGACTATCCATCCACACCAAACATGAATACGTGAGGGACGACGGGGAATTGACCCGAATCCCATAAGCACCCACCCACCTTGTCTCACGGGGTCATCGATAGCACGGATCTGGAACGAAGTCGTAAATCAGGGCAGCAGGTCACCGACAGTGCTTCCGAACACGGGTACGATTCCAGGAAAGGACAATTTACTGCGGACACCACTCCCGATGAACACCAACCGTAGTATGCAGAACACGCCCCCCGACGACATTGTGCTTCTGACAACCTGCGCACAGGCACGACCGTCAGAAACCACCCTTGTAACCGCCAGGGAACTGATCGACTCCGGAATCGACTGGGAAACCCTGCTGGAACTGGCCATGTGGCACGGCGTCGTGCCTGTGGTCAATCACACGCTCAAGACTCACTTTCCGGACATCGTGCCGCCATCATTGCTCGAGGCGCTCGGGGCACAGGCCCTGCTCTATGCCCAGCACAATTTCAATCAACTCCACAATCTGGCCGAAGTCACCGCCCTGCTCCAGCAGGCCGGCATCCCCTCCCTCACCTTCAAGGGCCTCGTCCAGTCGCAGCTTGCCTACGGGGATATCGTCACGCGTTGGGGGAGAGACATCGACCTCCTCGTATGCGATTTCCATTTCGAGGCCGCCAGAGATCTGTTTGTGGCCCTCGGATTCGAACGAACGCTGACCGAACCGGTCGAGCAGCGTATCATGGAGTCCGGCCTGTGGCACGAGGACCGGAAGGTCAAGGTGGATCTGCATTTCGGTATCGGACCAGGCCACTTTGCTATCGACGCGGAGCGGTTCTGGCGTCACAAGAGACCGGTATCGATAGCCGGGTACGAATTCGACGGGTTCGGTGCCGTGGATAACGTCCTGGTCTCGTGTATCAACGCGGTCAAGGAATGCTGGAACCAGTCGCTTTACCGCTACTGCGACATCCATGAGCTGGTCAGGGACTTCGGGCGGGAGGATTGGGACGCATTGTTTGCCCGTGCCGATTCCCTGGGTTGCAGACGATCGACCGACCTGGCGTTACTCGTCACCCGTAAACTTCTCGACACCGGGTCGCTCAGGGGACTTCACTCGCTTTCACTGCCTGCTCCAGCCCTCGAGCGGACCTCTGATGAGCTGATTACCCAGATGTTCTTCACCACGGACTCCCAACAGGAACCGAAGGCCAGAACATTTTTGTTCCATTTCGGCAACGAGGAACACTACGCCATCACGCTGCTGGACAAACGAACCGACCGAATCACTGCACGCGCTCAGCGAATCTTTGCGCCGAAGAGGCGCGATTACGCGTTCGTCAGGCTACCGGAGATCCTGTCTCCCTTGTACTACCTGCTGCGGCCCGTACGAATCGCGACGGCAATCGTTAGAACATTGCTGGGCAGGCCTTGGCATCAACCCGTTCCGCACTAGAATCGCCCCCCGCACCCGGCTGCAGCCTTGACGCATGACCTTTGCAGCCTAACGCCAGCAAGGCTTGCGGGGGAAGGGGAAAAAGTTTTTCGCAAAAGGGAGTAGACAGCACGCAGGCGCGGTGGGAAAATGCTGCTTGCACGCATGGAACAGGCCGGGGAGCTGCGCCTGCCTGCGCTGCAGCAAGACAAAAGCCATCCCGGCCCCCGCTCCTGCACACCGAGACGCGCGAGCGCTCGAACCAATCCCGCGGCACCTTTGGTGCGGTCTCTGTCGGAGCTCGATGCGGTACGCCTGCGATTGGCGAGCGATGCGGAGGAAGAAAGCGTTTGGAATGACGCGGTCGAGCGCTACCATCTCCTGGGCTACAAGAAGCCCTTCGGGTATTGGGCGCGCTACTTCATCGAATCCGAAGGGCATTGGCTGGGCTGTGTTCTGCTCAGCGGTGCAGCCAAGGCGCTCACGGCACGTGACCGATGGATTGGCTGGAATGACCGGCAGCGTTTGAAGAACCTGCCTTGGGTGCTCAACAACAGCCGCTTCCTTATCTTTCCCTGGGTGGAGGTGGCGAATCTCGCCAGCCACGTGCTCGGACAACTGGCCCGGCGGGTCGGCGACGACTGGCAGGCGCGTTGGGGATATCGC
>JAJDOJ010000136.1 GCA_022340215.1 Gammaproteobacteria bacterium | reverse complement strand
GATCGCGGCGAACAGCAAAAGAATGACGAATTTGAATAACATGAAATACCACCCGGGAACTAAACGGCCAGTATAGACCAACGGGGCGTTTAGAAATATTGCGGCGGCGCGACGGGAGAGATCCCGGTGTGTTGTCTCGTGTAATGCGGTATGCAGTGAAATGAGATTTGGTGAGTACGAGCTTTCGCTTCCCCTTCTTCCGGCACTGGTTGTCCTCCTGCTGATCGGTCTGCTGCTATCTCTGGGTGCCTGGCAACTCGAGCGGGCCGACGAAAAGCGCGCGATTTCCAGGGAGATGCATGAAAGGCAGGAAAGCGCGCCTTCCAGGCTCCCGCTCGAGGTGACCGACCCCGAGAGCCTGCGATATCGTCGAGTGAAACTTGCGGGACGGCTGGAGGAATCCCGGCAGTTTCTGCTGGATAACCAGATGAACCGGGGCGCCGTCGGAGTGAATGTCCTGACGCCACTCAAATTGGCGGGCAGAGACGAGGTCGTTCTGGTCGATCGCGGCTGGCTGCCCTGGGGGGCGTCCCGCAACCGGCTGCCGGACGTTTCGGTCCCCCCGGAACCCGTATCCCTGATCGGAGCAGTGTATGTCCCCTACGGAAAGGGTTTTCGGATCGGGGAAATGGACAGCGGCGGGGGAGACTGGCCCACACTGATCCAGTATCTGGATTTCGACAGGATATCGGCGTTGCTCGGTTACCCGGTCCTGCCGATGACGGTGCGGCTGGAGAGTCCCGCGGAGGCCGGGTATGAGCGAAATTGGGTGGACCCGCCAGCCAATCCGCAACGTCATATCAGCTACGCGATACAGTGGTTCGCCCTGGCCGCGGTCCTGCTGGTGATCTATCTCGCCCTGCACCTCAAACGCCGGGACCGGCACCCGCCTGGCGAGGAGGCGGACCATGAAGTCTAGCGTGCGTTTTTCGACCACGACGAGCCTGCTGGTCATCTTCCTGCTCCCGCTCGTTGTTGCGTCCGTGTTATACAAGTACCGTGATACGATGCCGTTGCCGAATCCGAAGTCGCACGGGGTTCTGGTTCAACCCGTGCGTCAACTGGCACCATTCACCATCACGGACAATGCCGGTGGGGAGCTCACGCTCGATCTGCTGAAGGGCAAGTGGACGCTGGTCTATGTGGGTGCGGACGGGTGTGACCTTGAATGTCAGGCAAGTCTGTTCAAGATGAGGCAGGCACGTCTGGCCCTGGGCGAGGACATGAGCCGTGTGTCGCGACTGTTCCTCCTCGAGGGTGACCCCGGCAGTGCTGGTGTTGTGGAGATCCTCGAGGACTATCCCCGCATGATGGTGGCCGGTGTGGACCGCCGGGTCGCCGAGACGATGTTCGGTACGTATCCGGAGGGACAGATTTTCATGGTGGACCCGCTCGGCAACGTGATGATGCGCTACGATTCGACGGCCACGACCAAGGGGATCCTGAAGGACATCCAGCGGTTGCTGAAATATTCGAGGCTCGGCTGAGGAGTATCCTGGGTGATCCGCTGTATCGTCGTGTTTTGTTTCGCAGTCCGACCGCCGGGTCGCGAAGGCACCCCCTTTGTTTCACAGAATCTACCACGAGAGCGTTGAATATGCCGTCTGCAAGAGCCCAAGCGATCAATCGCCTCGTTTCCTCCCGTATCAGGGAGTATGTCGATCTCTGCAAGCCCAAGGTCGTCGCCCTGATGGTATTCACGGCCTTCGTAGGCATGCTGCTCGCCGCGCCGGGGGAGGTCCCGTTTCGGATCATGATCCTGGGCAACCTAGGCATTGCGCTCGTCGCCGGGGCCGCCGCGGCGGTCAATCATCTCGCCGACCGGCGTATCGACGCGATCATGGCCCGGACCCGGGGGCGGCCGTTGCCGTCGGGGCAACTGGAGGCGCGGCAGGTGTTGTTCTTCGCGCTGGCGACCGGCATCGTGGGCGTCTGGATCCTGGTGAGCTGGGTCAATACGCTGACCGCGATACTCGCCGTCCTGTCACTGGTCGGTTACGCGATTGTCTACACCCTTTATCTCAAGCGCAGGACCCCGCAGAACATCGTCATCGGGGGCGCGGCGGGAGCAACGCCGCCGTTGCTGGGCTGGACAGCGGTCACGGGCCAGGTCGATCCGAACGCCCTGTTGCTGTTCCTGATCATCTTCACCTGGACACCGCCACACTTCTGGGCACTGGCGCTCTACCGGAAGGAAGAGTACGCGCAGGTCGGGATCCCGATGTTGCCCGTGACCCACGGCGACGACCTGACGCGACTGCATATCCTTCTCTACACAATCCTGCTCGTTCTGATCACGATTCTCCCGTTCCTGACGAGGATGTCGGGTCCTATCTACCTGGTGGGCTCGCTACTGCTGGGTGCGGGATTCCTGTTTCAGGCGATCGTGCTCATGAAGGCAAGAAGCAAGCAGCGGGCGATCAAGACGTTCGTCTACTCCATCGTCTATCTGATGCTTTTGTTCGCGGTGCTCCTGTTCGATCGCTACCTTCCGCTCCTGGTGGTTTAAGCTAAGGGAGGGGGCCGCGCGGGGGCCGGTGCGTTACGAGGTGTCGCCGTCCTCGACGATCGCGGAATACAGGAGGGCAATGTGGTAGCGGTATTCCCGCAGTTGCACAGGGTTGGTGATGTCGTAACGCCGTTCTGATTCCCACACACGGGCCACCGGGTAGCGGCCAGAGAGGCTCTTCAAGAGGATTTCCGCGTCGGACCGCCTGGCAAAATCGGGGCTCAGTGCTTCGACATCCTGTTCCGTACCGCCCACCTTCCCTCTCATTCCCACGAAGTAGGAAAGGATGCTGATGACCATGATCTTGTTCCGTCTTTAACTTCCTTGGTCGTTGTGAAAGCTAATGTAAGGCGTGACGGACGAATGTTCTGCCTAGTCTTTCACAGAAGGGTCGCTGCCTGCAGGGAACTTTCCAAACTCTGAGACTTGCCTTTTGATTTCGCCGGGATCAACTCGGTTCGATCCGACCGAGGTGACGCCCCACCGCGAACCACGAACCGGCCAGGCCGAGGGCCACGGAGGTCCCTAGCACGACCAGGGTATCAACGGGGCGCAGGCCGCTCAGTTCGTAGGCATTCTGATACAACGAACTCAATCGTGCGACCGGGCCGCGCATGAAACCGATGGCGATCTCGACCGTCAGACAGGCTGTCAGACCACCCAGCAGTCCATACAACAGCCCGCTATAGAGGAATGGACGGCGTACGAACCCGTTGGTGGCGCCGATCAGTTTGGCGACGACGATCTCGTCCTTACGCCCTTCGATATCCAGGCGCACGGTGTTTCCCACGATGAGCAGCACCGCCAGCGCGAGCACCATGGCGATCGCCAGTACCAGACGCTTGCCGACGTCGAGTATTGCGTGGAGTCTCTTCAGCCAGGCCAGATCGAGCTGTACGAGCTCGATCTGCGGCAATGCTTCCAGTTCGCCTGCGATCCGCTCGAGGGACGACAGGTCATCTTGATCGGTGGGGGTGAGGATCAGTGTGTCGGGCAGGGGATTGTCCTCCAGCGCATCGAGGACCTCCCCCATGCCCGAGACCTCTCGGAACTGTCTCAGCCCCTGTTCGGCGGTCACGAGTTCTATCGAGGCGATATCCGCCCGCCGACTCAGCCTCTCTTGCAGGGCATGGCGATCTTCTTCGGCCAGTCCCGGCGTCAGATAGAGTGAAATCCCGGGGTTCGTATCCAGGTTTTCTACCGCACCGAGGACATTCTTGAGCAGCACGTGCAGACTCGCAGGCAGCGAGAGTGCAATGCCGATGACACCGATAGTCATCAGGGAAGACAGGGGGGCGCGGGTCAGCCGGGCGAGACTGAAACGCAACGAGCGCGGGTGAGCGCGAAAATAGCCGGTGAGCCGGCGCAGGCTGAGCGGTGCATTGCCGGACTGGGTAGCTCCCCGCCGGACGCGCTTGCTCCTGCTAGACTCTCGCCGCGAGCGGCGTGCGTTGTTCGTGTGGCGCATCGGGATTCAGTAACCGGCCCTGATGCAGCCGGTATATGGGTTTGTGCATACGTGAGATCAACGCAATGTCGTGACTCGCCACCAGCACCGTCACACCGACCCGGCTGAAGTCCATAAAGACGCGCATGATTTCGACCGACAACTCCGGATCGAGGTTTCCGGTGGGCTCGTCCGCCAGGAGGACCGGCGGTTTGTTGATGACGGCGCGGGCGATTCCGACCCGCTGCTGTTCCCCCCCGGACAAGGTCACCGGCATCGCCTTTTCCTTGTGCAGGAGTCCCACCTTGTCGAGCGCGGCGCGTGTGCGTCGCCCGATCTCACGGCGTCCGTAGCCCGCGATGACCAGCGGGAGCGACACGTTTTCGAAGACGTTTCTGTCGAACAGCAGTCGGTGGTCCTGAAAGATGATTCCGATCTTGCGGCGAAACGCGGGGATGCATCCCCGTCGCAGATGGGTGATGTTCTGCCCGTCGATCACGATCTGGCCGCGACTCGGGCGCTCGATCACCGTGATCAGTTTCAGCAGGGTGCTCTTGCCCGCTCCGGAGTGGCCGCTGAGGAACACCATCTCGCCCCGGCCGATCTCCAGGGTGACGCCACTCAGGGCCTCGTTTCCCGTGGGATATCGCTTGCCGACGTTACGAAGCTGGATCATCGCCCCGTCGGATCGGTCATTGGCAGCGTTCCGGGGTGGTCATGGGCCGTCATTGCCCCTCGTGCTCCAGGAGCGCGTCGACGAAGTCGACCGCGTCGAAGACCCGCAGGTCCTCGATCGACTCCCCGACGCCGATGAACCGGATCGGGATGCCTGTCTTGCGCGCCAGGGCGAACAGGATGCCACCCTTCGCCGTACCGTCGAGCTTGGTCACCGAGATACCGGTGACTCCGACCGCTTCGCTGAACTGTCGTGCCTGGTTCAGGGCATTCTGGCCGGTGCCGGCGTCGAGCACGAGCATGACCTCGTGCGGTGCGGTGGGGTCCAGTTTGCGGATCACACGTTCGACCTTGCTAAGCTCGTCCATCAGGTTGGTCTGGGTATGTAACCGTCCCGCGGTGTCCGCGATCAGTACATCGATGTTTCGCGCGCGGGCCGATTCTATGGCGTCGAAAATGACTGAGGCACTGTCGGCGCCGGACTCCTGCGCGATGACCGGCACCTCGTTTCTCTCTCCCCAGGCCTGCAACTGCTCAACGGCGGCGGCGCGGAAGGTGTCACCCGCGGCAAGCATGACCGAGAGCCCCTTGTCCTTGAGCCGATGCGCGATCTTTCCGATTGTCGTTGTCTTGCCGACCCCATTGACACCGACCACGAGGAGAATATACGGTCGCCCGTCCCGGGGGATGGTCAGGGGTTTGTTGCATGGCGCGAGAATATCGCGCATGTGTTCGCCCAGGACATCGAACAGTGCCGTCGCGTCCTTCATCTGGTTTCGCCGCAGGCGGGCGTAGAGGTCGTCTATGATCTCCGTTGTCGCCTCCACCCCGACGTCAGCCATCAGCAGACGGGTCTCGATCTCTTCCAGAAGGGACTCGTCGATCTTTCCCCTGATCAGGACGCCGACGTCCTCGTTGAGGATGGCGTTGGTCTTCGACAGACCGCGCTTCAGTCGGGAGAGGAATCGACGTTTTCCCGAGTCTGCCTTTGGGTCGTTTGTGGTGTCCCCGACGGTATCCTTGTTGCGTTTGAAACTGATTGCCACGGTGCGAGTCCATTAATTCAGGCCGGGCTATCCTAACACTGAAAAAGGTACGCATTCACTCATGAGAACGAAGTTCCTGCCGTTGCTGATCCTGGCCTCCGTGGCGAGTCTGCACGCAGCGGAAGAGACAAACGACCATCCCATACACGAGCACATCCTCCGCAACGGTCTCAAGGTAGTCGTGAAGGAGGATCACCGGGCGCCGGTGGTCATCTCGCAGGTCTGGTACAAGGTTGGCTCGGCCGATGAGTCGAGTGGCGCCACGGGGGTGTCCCATGTGCTCGAACATATGATGTTCAAGGGTACCGAATGCGTCCCCGCCGGACAGTTCTCCGCAATCATCGCGCGTCAGGGCGGTAGGGAGAACGCGTTCACCAGTCGCGACTACACCGGCTATTACCAGCTTCTCGAGAAGTCCCGGCTGCCGATCGCCTTCCGGCTGGAGGCCGATCGCATGCGAAACCTCGAACTGAAGGAAGAGGCGTTCCGCAAGGAACTGGATGTCGTCAAGGAGGAGCGCCGGATGCGAACCGATGACAATCCCAGGGCGCTCGCCTACGAACAGCTCTACGCCACGGCCTTCAACAACGCACCCTATCATCACCCCGTTATCGGTTGGATGGAGGACCTCGATCATCTCGAGCTCGACGATCTCAAGACCTGGTATCGGCAATGGTACGCACCGAATAACGCCACGCTCGTCGTGGTGGGGGACGTCGATCCCGAGGAGGTGTTCAGGATGGCGGATGCGGCATTCGGGGGCGTCGAGCCCGAACCGGTACCACGGGGCAAGCCGAGGCTCGAACCACCGCAGAGAGGCGAACGCAGGGCCGTCGTGAGGGCCCCGGCGCGTTTGCCCTACCTGGTGATGGGATATCGAACGCCGGTTCTCGGTACCACCGCGGAGGGCTGGGAACCCTATGCCTTGCAGGTCCTGTCCGGGGTACTGGATGGTGGGCGAAGTTCGAGATTCGCCAGCCAGTTGATCCGCGACGAGCAGGTGGCCGCCAGCGCCGGGGCCGACTACAGCCTCTATGGCCGTTACGATGGATTGTTCGTGCTCAATGGGGTGCCCGCCCAGGGTAGATCGGTAGCCGAGCTGGAGCAGGCCCTCGATTCGCAGATCGAGCAGGTTCGACGGGAACCGATCGGCGAGGAGGAACTCGCAAGGGTCAAGGCACAGGTGATCGCGGGCGAGATCTTCGGACTCGACTCCATCGGCAGTCAGGCAAATCTGATCGGTGCCGCGGAGACCGTCGGGCTCGGCTGGGAGTCGCTGGACGAGTACGTCGAACGGATACAGGCCATCACACCCGAACAGGTACGCGAGGTGGCGCAGCGTTATCTCGAGAAGGAAGGCAAGGTTGTCGTGCAGGTCGAACCCCTGCCCCTGGCACCAATGGCGCTGACTTCGGACGAGGCGCGAAGTTGAGCCCCTCCGTTCGCTGGATGCGCCTGCTGTCGGGAATCCTGACCGTTGCCCTGGCCGGCACTGCAGTGGCGGCGCCGAAGATCCAGCACTGGGTCGCCGACAATGGCCTTCGCGTCTATTTCATCAGTACGCCCGAACTCCCGATCCTGGATATCAACGTGGCGATCGATGCCGGGAGTGCGCGCGATGGTGAGCTTCCCGGACTGGCACGATTGACCGCGGCAATTCTCGACGAGGGCGCGGCCGGCCTGGATGCCGACGCCATCGCACGCCAGTTCGAGAATGTCGGTGCGGAATTCTCCGCCAGTATCGACCGGGACATGGCATCACTGTCGTTACGGACCCTGAGCGATCCGCGTTACCTCGACCCTGCGCTGGATACCTTCGAGGCGGTTCTGACCCGCCCCGATTTTCCGGAACGCGACTTCGATCGATTGAAGAATCAACTGGTCGTTGCCATACGAAACAGCGAGCAGGAACCCGGCAAGGTGGCGTCCAAGGCCTTCTACCAGGCGCTCTACGGCGATCACCCATTTGCCACGCCCCCGATCGGGACCAGGGAGAGCGTCGCCAGGATTTCGCGGGACGATGTTCGCGACTTCTACCGGCAGTACTACGTCACAGGCAATGCGCAACTGGCCATGGTGGGCGATATCGATCGGGCTCAGGCCCAGGCGGTCGCCGCGCGGATCGATCGGGAACTCGCAAAAGGCAAGGCCGCCGCACCGCTGCCGCCGGTCAAGCCGCTCACCGAAAGCACCACCGTGACAATCCCGTTCCCCTCGGAGCAGGTGCACGTCCTGATCGGTCAGCCCGGAATACGGCGTGGGGACCCCGACTATTTCCCGCTGTACGTCGGCAACCATGTCCTCGGGGGCAGTGGGTTCACCTCGCGTCTGGTGAAGGAGGTGCGCGAGAACCGCGGTTTGTCGTACAGCGTCTACAGCTACTTCCTGCCGAACAAGGTCAGTGGCCCCTTCCAGCTTGGTCTGCAGACCCGGGTCGATCAGGCCGGCGCCGCCGAGGCGCTGGCCCGGCAGACGTTGGAGGATTTCATCGTGGAGGGGCCGACCGAGAAAGAGCTCGCGGACTCGAAGAAAAACATTACCGGCGGTTTCCCGATGAGCATCGACAGCAACGCGGATCTCGTCGGATATATCGCGACCATCGGATTCTACGGCCTGCCGCTGGACTACATGGACACACTGACTGACAAGGTAAACGCGGTGACCCGGGAAGATGTGCTTTCCGCCTTCAAGCGCCGCCTGGATGTGGAGAACATGGTAACCGTGATCGTCGGCGGTGAGGCGGCGTCCCCGGAGTAGCCCAAGGCCCGTCGAGGGCCGGCTGCGCATCGTCGGCGGGCGCTGGCGCAGCCGGCGCATCGCGTTTCCGTCCGAGGAGGGTGTCAGGCCGACACCCGACCGTGTTCGAGAGACCTTGTTCAACTGGCTGGGGACGCGCGTCGTCGGCGCCGAATGCCTGGACCTGTTTGCCGGCAGCGGCGCCCTAGGTCTGGAAGCCGCATCCCGGGGCGCTTCCCACGTCACACTGATCGATCGTCACCCTCGGGTCGCGCGCGCACTCCGGGAGTCTGTGCAGACGCTGGGAGCCGACAACGTCGAGGTGCACCGCGGCAACGCATTGGCCTGGCTGGAATGCGCCCGGGAGGTCTACGACGTTGTTTTCCTGGATCCACCCTATGCCGCACGGGACCTGCTGGAATCCTGTATCGCGCTGATCGCCGCTAACGGGATCCTGTCCGCGGGCGGGAGACTGTATGTGGAAACTGTCGCGGAGGGAGGGCTGCCCGACCTCCCCGAGGGGTGGCGAACCCTGCGTTCCGGGCGGGCCGGCGAGATCGCCTTCGGGCTGGTCGCGCCTGTTGAAGTGTCCCCGGAATCGGCCGGGGAACTTGTCTGACACGGTCCACCGTTCGATACTGTTCGCCATGAGTACCACCGCGATCTATCCCGGCACCTTCGACCCGATCACCAACGGTCATACCGACCTGGTCCGCCGCGCCTCGCGCCTGTTCGACCGGGTGGTGGTGGGCGTGGCCGCCAGACCGGGAAAGACACCGCTGTTCAGCGTGGAGGAGCGTGTCGATCTGGCGAATCGCGCCCTTCAGGGGCTGGGCAACGTCAGCGTGTGCGGTTTCGATGGCCTGCTGGTCAAATTCGCCCATCAGATGGGGGCCTGTGCCGTCCTTCGGGGACTGCGCGCCGTATCGGACTTCGAATACGAGTTTCAGATGGCGGCGATGAACCGCCGCCTGGACCAGGACCTGGAGTCGCTGTTTCTCACCCCGGCGGAGGAGCACTCGTTCATCTCCTCTAGTCTGGTGCGGGAGGTCGCTTCACTGGGAGGTGACGTTTCGGACTTCGTCGACGCTGCGGTCGATGTCGCCCTGAAAGCCCGCTTTCGCTAACCTGCCGGAATCGCATCGTATTTTTTCTTTTTCAGACAGAGCAGGTTGTGAATCATGGCCCTGATAATAACGGACGAATGTATCAACTGTGACGTGTGCGAACCGGAGTGTCCCAACGAGGCCATCTATCAGGGGGAGGAGATCTACGAGATCGACCCGACGCGATGCACCGAGTGCGTAGGGCACTTCGATGAGCCCCAGTGCGTCGAGGTCTGTCCCGTGGACTGCATCCCGAAGGACCCGGACCACGAAGAGACCCGGGAGCAGTTGATGCTGAAGTACGAACATCTGATGGCGGAGAAGAACTGAGGCGATTGCCGGAAAATGGCATACCAGATCGCGCCGGATTTTCGTTCGTCATCAAGGCGCGACAACAGGCGCATAGTCGAACTATGTCACTATTGTCGCAACACAGAGGACGAACGAAAAGACAAGCAGGATGGTATGTCA
>JAJDOJ010000135.1 GCA_022340215.1 Gammaproteobacteria bacterium | reverse complement strand
GTTGCCTGGTCTCAGCGTGCTCACTAAGGAATTCGGTAGCATCCTCTATAGCTCCCGGCACAAGCTGAAGTGGCTTGTCCGGCGCGTCGCCGCCATCGGCATAGCCGGAAACCAGATGTCCCTCAATGGCATTCAACACATGTCGAAGATTCTCGGCATAGGGACCATAAGATGCTTTCTGATAACGGAGCTTTAACGGTTCACCCGCTTCCTGCATGAAGTACATCAGCTTGTGAACTTCAAGCAGCGTTACAAATGGATCGAGCAGTCCACTCAAATAGCGGCGCATCAGCTCTACAAGCGCCGCCCGGCCCGGCGTCATGTTGGGCACTTCCCGGTTATGCACCATCTTTTCAACCCCTGGCGCGCCCTTGGGCTCGAAGATAATGATGCGGACGTCATCCATACTGCTAAGCGCCCGCTCAATGCGCTGTCGTACTTCCGACCAGTCCAATCCACCCAGACCGCTACCCAGCGGCGGGATAGCAATAGAGTGGATACCTCGCACCCTGATCTCTGTGGCCAGTGCTTCAAGGCCCGATTCGATATCCTCTATACGGCTCTTGCCCCGCCAATGACGCTTGGTGGGAAAGTTGATGATGTAACGTGGATTGGTCAGGCCGCCCATATCGAAAACGAACATGCACCCTGGCTGAACTTCCTCTCGCTTGCAGGCAGCGGCATAGGCCTTGAAGTTCTCCGGGAAGGCCTTTTTGAACTGGAGCGCAATACCACGGCCCATCACGCCGACACAATTAACGGTATTGATGATCGCCTCGGCGTCTTCAGTGAGGATATTGCCTGTCTTGTATTCAATCATTCTAAAATTCCCCTCAGTAATACCATTCGGTCTTGATCTCTAGCTGCGGTTTATGGGCGCTACCGGTTAGTGCATGGACCACCTGGTGATATGTCGCATTGGTACGCACGCCAATACGCTCAACCAAGCTCCATGGGAAACTGGTTTCCACCAGAAACTCCGCCTGCTTGCCTTCCTTGACCATGGGTGAAATTCCTGCCCCACTCCAACGATTGGCTCCGACTGCATCCCAGTTTATTTCATTCAATCGAGCCAAATCACAACGATCTTCGAAAAAGTAAGAACCTGCGTTAGATAGCGTGAATGCCCAACGCCGATTGTTCGCTTCGGCCCATGCAACGGCCGCCTGAAGGTCGAACTCCAGATGCACGATTGGGCCTTGACCATCATGATAGGTAAGCTCGGGATGATTACCCTGATAAATCAGGTAGAGCATGATCGAACGGGGACAAAAATAGAAAGGTACACACTCGCCCACGTGTAACCCAGGATGACTATCCAGGGTAAGTTCATTGAGGCGCCTCGATTTAATGGTACTCATCCCTATCGTCGTTCCCAGCCCCGGATGCTTCACAATCTCTGCATCGCACCACAACCCATCACTATGAATAATTGATGGCAGTCTATCCATATGTACGATGTGGTAGATCTTCGGCTGAGCAGGAACAGTCATCCCTCAACCTCCGTTTCCAGTTCATCGTCGATGATCTCATCCGCCCCATTGGAATCTTCATCAAACGCCAGCAGCTCTTCCTCGGCAACCTCCGGCACTTCGATCCCGCGCACGTCCACCTGACCGGTGACCACATCGGAAATCAGCCGGGTGCGGTATTCGCGCATCAACTCGATCTCACGTTGGGCGCGGGTAATGGCCTGGTCGATCTCGGCCGACTTTTCCTGGATGTGTTCAAGAATTTCCAGTTGCTCATCAATTGGTGGCAGACCAATTGGATAATTCTTTACAAAATCTGATGGAATTCGCTGCTGGCCAGCCGCGCCGGTCATGTATTGCTCACCCAGCAACAGGAACTGCTTAGTTGATGTGAGGAACCGAAGGAAAGCACCGTCGATTGCCTTTGAAGGGCGAAGAACGATCAGTTCGGTAGTGCCAAAGCCGAAATCAGATTCAAGCCCTTTGAGGTAAGCTCCCTTGCCGTTCTCAAAACAGGGAGTGATTTTCGCGACAACCACATCCCCGCGTCGGAAATACGTGAAGCCATTCCAGACTTCGGACAGAGGACGTTTTTCGGTGCAGCTGATATCTCCATTGACGGAGATGTTCTCCATGGGAAGAAAGACAACCTTTCCTTCATCCGCCGGATTCGCTCGTGTCTCAGACTTTGATGGATTGAAGCTGACCACGCGTTTGAGCTTCGTGGCGTCCCAATGCTCCGGAATATCCCCGATCCATTCCACGCCGCTGGGCTTGAACTTGACACTGGGATCAAGCCCCCGGGTCACGGCCTGATTGATGACGTTCTGCTTCTGCTCCTTGAGCAACTCGATGAGCCGCCGCTTGTTTCGGATGAATTTTCGGAACAAACGGTCTTGCGCCTTCAGGAATCGTGCGATGGCTTGCTGCTCTTCCTGCGGAGGGCAAACCACCGGCATGCTCAGAAATTTATCTGGATAGAGCCTGAGCCGGGAAGAGCGGATGCCCGTTGACCGGCAGATGTATTCCGACCGATACCCTTCAACCCGCAACAGGTGATCAAGATAATAGTTATCGTAATCCTGGTTGCTTCTTGGACGGTAAACACCATAGGCGGGACTCACAATTCCGTCGTGGTTCGAGACGCCCAAAGCAGACATCCATGCCCACATCGTATTGATGACCAAATCGCCGGGTTGGCAACGCTTTTGGCCGACATTCGACTCGGCCTTGAACATGGTCACGTTCTTCTGGCTGCGGGGTGTCACTCCCGTGATATGCGACACCGAAAGCATTTCCTCTTCTCCTGTCTGGGAACGCTCATCGATTTCTTTAAAGTAATACTTTGCCCGCTTCTCAGGCCAATGCGCGGGAATACTGCCGACCCAACTCACTCCCGCATTCTTGTGTTCTGGATAGGGCGCCAGCTTCATCACTCAGCCTCCCCGACAATCTGTTCCAGCAGCCCCTCGGTCTCCTGCTCCAAGGCGTAGATGTCGGCCTTGATCTCATCCAGGGTGCGCATGGGCGCGGGCCGGTAGAAATGGCGAGTGAAGGAGATCTCGTAACCCACCAGCGTCTTGCCCGGGTCGATCCAGGCATCCGGGGTGTAGGGTAACACCTCGCGCCGGAAGAACGCCTCGATGCCGCCTTCTTCCAGCAGCGGTATCTGCTCGCTGTCGCGCAGGGCGGTATCCGGCTCATATTCAACCACGCAGGTCTTGCCGTTCACCTCGGCCTCGAACATGCCGTGGATGGGATCGGGCTTGGCCTTGCCGGGCTTGTGAACCTTCTTCAGTACCGGCGCGGCATCCTCGCTGGTGTCGCAGATTTCGCTCTGCAACAGCTTCTTGCGCTTGGCGGTGAGCTTGACGCCGTGCTTGTCGGCATCGGTGTCGCAGGCGTCCATGAAGGCATTGAAATCGAGGTGCGGACCGGCTCCGAGGGCTTCGTTCACGCGGCGGGCCAGGTTGGCCAGCGGCTCTTCCTTGGCCTTGGCGCAGGTCCGTTCAAACCGTTCCAGCCGGGCCGGGCTCAGGTCAACGGCTAGGCGCAGCGGACGGTCCACCGTCACCTTCCAGTAGCCGAAGGCCTCGTTGGGGAAGATCTTGGATTTGTCGGATTGGATCGGGTTGACAACCAGGTCGCAGATGGCGCGGATGTGTTCCTCGGAGAACTCGCAGTTCTTCTTGCCGAGGTTGCGGCGCAGCGGCACGTACCATTCGGTGGCGTCGACGAGCTGGACCTTGCCTTTACGCTCCTCGCTCTTGCGGTTGGACAACACCCAGATATAGGTGGCGATGCCGGTGTTGTAGAAAGTGTTCTCCGGCAGGGCGATGATGGCCTCCAGCCAGTCGTTTTCGATGATCCAGCGGCGGATGTTGCTTTCGCCCTGACCGGCGTCGCCGGTGAAGAGCGACGAGCCGTTGTGGACCTCGGCGATGCGGCTGCCGAAGTGGGTGGTGTGCTTCATCTTGGAGAGCTTGTTGACAAGGAACATGAGCTGCCCGTCCGAGGAACGGGTGACCATCTTGTATTCCGGGTCGCCGCCGTGCTGGGTGACAAAGCGCAGGTCCTTGATATCTCCCTTGCCGCCCAGGCGCTCCAGGTCGGTCTTCCAGCTCTTGCCGTAAGGCGGATTGGAGAGCATGAAGTCGAACTCCTGTGACGGGAAGGCATCGCTGGAGAGCGTGGAGCCGTACTTCATGTTCTCGGCCTCGGCCCCTTCGCCTTTGAGCAGCAGGTCGGCCTTGGAAATGGCGTAGGTTTCCGGCTGCACCTCCTGACCGAAAAGATGGATGGAGACGTCCTTGCCGTGACTCTGGGCCAGTTCGGCCAGGCGTTCCTCGGCCACTGTCAGCATGCCGCCGGTGCCGCAGGCGCCGTCATAGACGAGGTAGGTGCCGGATTCGATGTCGTCGGCCACCGGCAGGAAGATCAGGTCGGCCATGAGCTTGACCACATCGCGGGGCGTGAAGTGCTCTCCGGCCTCTTCGTTGTTCTCTTCGTTGAAGCGACGGATCAGCTCCTCGAAAATGGTGCCCATCGAATGGTTGTCGAGCGCCGGGAGCAGCTCGTTGCCGTCCACGTCCTGTACAGGCTTGGGGCTGAGATTGACGCGGCCGTCGAGGAACTTCTCAATCAGGTGGCCGAGGATGTCGGCCTCGATCAACGTGGGGATCTGGTTGCGGAACTTGAACTTGTCGAGGATCTCCTGGACGTTGGGCGAAAAACCGTCCAGATAGGCCTCGAAGTCGGCCTTGAGCTGCTGTTGCTTGGCGCGGTTCTTCAGGTCGCGCAAGGTAAAGGGCGAGACATTGTAAAAGGCCTCGCCAGAGGCCTGGCAGAGCGCTGCGTGCTGGTTGGCGATTCCGGCCCCGTCGAGCTGCTTTTTCATGCCGAGCACATTTTCCTTGCTCGGCTCCAAAAGCGCGTCGAGACGGCGAATGACCGTCATCGGCAGGATCACGTCGCGGTACTTGCCGCGCACATAGACATCGCGCAACACGTCGTCGGCGATGCCCCAGATAAAATTGACAATGCTGTTGTGGATCACGTGGTTCATGTCCCGCTATTTTCCTTTGCGCTTTTTCTTATTTTCAGATGGATCTGTCGCTCCACCGGCTTTTACCCAACCGTCAACCTCATCTTTCTTGAACTTCCAGAGTCGGCCGACACGGTGGGCGGGCATGTCCTGTTTTTCAATCCACCTGTAGACAGTGTCATTGCTCACGCCGAGGTAGGTGCATATATCCCCTACGGACAACCAACGATCTTCCATCTCAGCCATTTATCAATTTCCTCAAGGACGTTCTGATTAAAGTGCCTCTCGCCTGTACCCACGGAAAGATGAGGATTCTTGGCGCATGTTTGGCAACTCATTGGTGTTGATCGAATATATTCAGGTAAAGGCCTATTGTCTACCGTTTTTTGCCGCATAGGCCTGTATTTTGCCACTATCAGGTATGAAACATAGGAAGCGGGGTGTCCATCTGAGTGCGGTTTGGGCAGTTTGCAGCTACGGAAATACAACCGCTTGCGTGCTCGCCTACCGCGAAACCACAACTGGTAGGC
>JAJDOJ010000134.1 GCA_022340215.1 Gammaproteobacteria bacterium | reverse complement strand
GGCGACACGTCTCTGATGGGGCATTTGCCCCGCCAATCGGTGCATTTCGCTGTCGATCGACGACGCCTCGCTATCCCGCGACCGGATGAGGCGATGTGCGGCTCACTACTCAATGGGAACGGAACTTGCCGCACTCACTCGTGTGCACTGCCGAGTCGGAGTTCGCCATCGGCCGTTGGAAGCGGAACGGATTGAGGCGTATGTCGCCGGCGAGGTACGGGCGGCGGCTGTTCAGCAACAGGTTTACGGTGCAGCACCCAAACGTGAAGATCCCGAAATCGCCGTGCTTCAAGGGGCTGCACGCTCTGCGCCGCTACCCTAACGGCTGAGGAACGCTACATCGCCTGCAAGCTGTGCGAGGCGGTCTGCCCGGTCTGCTGCGTCACCATCGAGGCAGAACCGAGAGCAACCGACAATACCCGTCGCACGACCCGCTAAGAAATCGACCTGTTCATGTGCATCTATTGCGGCTTCTGTGAAGAGGCCGTCCAGTCGACGCCATCGTGCTGACCCGCTTCTCGACTTTCAGTTTGAGAATCGCGACAGGAGCGTTATCCACAAACTGCAGGTATTGGAGCTGGGCGAGCGATTCGAAACCGAGATCGCCGACGACCGCGCCCGGGACGCCCGGTATCGTTGATTACCACTACCAAACCACCGCGCCTGAATGACCGATTGTCCATCGAGCAGGCGTCTGCTCAGGCTGCATCACGGGAGCTCCATTGGTTGACAAAACATCAAGGCCGCGGCATAGACTAGCGACAGATCCGCGCCCCTGCCGGTTCTGGTATAAATACGGTCGTGCTCACATCCAGGTCCCGACGGGGGGTTGCCTCTCTGATGCTTTCGGCTGCCCTCGCCGGACCGCTGTTCCCGTGGGCCACTGTCCGACCTGGGTAACGAGACTGGCGCGGTTCTTGATCGACTCACGATAGACGAAAACGAATCGCGGTTAAACCGTTTGTGCCCGAGTCGACCTCGAGTCGACGGAGTTTCACGATCAACTGCAGCCATCAGAGCGCGCTATGCCCTATCGATTCAAACGCAAAGAGTCCGTCCCCAAATCCGTCCATCGAATCGTCGCCGAACAGGCTGAGCGTGCCGCCGCGGAGCTCGGCGGGGGCAACCCCGACATCCACGACGCGGTACACAATGCGCGCAAGCACTTCAAGAAGATCCGCAGCGTGTTGCGTCTGCTGCGCCGCGAGCTCGGCGACCGTACCTATCGTCGGGAGAACGACTGGTTTCGCGATGCGGCCCATCGGCTAGGCGGAGCAAGAGACGCCGAGGCCATGATAGAGACCTTCGATCAGCTCGCCGAACGCTACGAGTCCCTCAGAGCCGACGGACCTCTCGCCCAATTTCGCGTTGATTTACTGTCGCGCCGCGAGCGGATCATCGGCGAGCAGCAGGCACTGCCGGAACTCGCCCGCGAGCTTTCTGTGCAGCTGCACGAAGTTCCTAAACGGCTGCAGGATTGGTCGTTGAAACGGAAGGGGTTCAACGCTATCGCCTCAGACCTGGAGCGCAGCTACCGGCATGGTCGCAAGGCACTCCACAAGGCTGCGGGCAAACCGACGGATCACCGTTTCCACCAATGGCGCAAGCGGGTAAAGGATTACTGGTACCACAACCGCCTGCTGCGGCGGTGCTGGCCGGCGCTCATGGAGGCTCGCGTCGGCGAACTTAGGCGGCTATCCGATCTGCTCGGCGACGACCACGATCTCGCAATACTGCGCTCAACCCTCAAGCAAGAACAAGATGATTTCGGCGAGGCCTCACCCCTAGTGGCCTGCCTGGCCGCACGACGCCAGGACGAGCTGCGCGCCGAGGCATGCGCTCTGGGTATGCGCCTGTATGCGTCAGCGCCAGCCTGCGAGTTAGACCATCTCGAAGCCCTGTGGCGGAGCTGGAAAGGCGGTTGATTGACGACGCGACGCTAAACACCAGCCCATCGGATTGCACGGTCACAGCTCGTCGGTTTTTGCCGCCATGATGAAGTCGTTGCGGTGCAGCCCCTTGATCTTGTGGGTCCACCAGGTAACTGCGACACGACCCCATTCAGTGACCAGGCGAGGATGATGGCCCTCCTTCTCGGCCAGTTCGCCGACCTTGTTGGTGAATACCAGTGCCTGCACAAAGTCGTCGAACCGAAACGCTTTCTCCAACTGCATGACACCGTCGTGCTCCTCGATCGACCACCCCGGCAGTGCCTCCATCAGGGTACTGGATTCGGCTTCCGGTACCCGAGGCGAATCGGTGCGGCAGGCCTCGCAGCTCTGGTGGCTTAAATCAGTCATGATCGGACCTCCTCGTCGTTTCTGGGTCGGGTTATGCGGACAGCGCCAGTCGCCAAATCGATCAACGGATGTCGGTGGCGAGGACCAAATCACCCTGCTCCGGTGCATTTGCACCACGAGCACGAGAACACCGTCAGACGGCGATAGCACAGCCCTCGCGGATCACGTCATCAGCGGACAGGTGATGGCGCTCGAACAACTCCTTGGTGCGTCCGGAGTGCAGCTCACCGGTGACACCCATGCGAAACACCCTGCCAACACGGCCGACCTGGCTGCTGACCGCCTCGCGCGTATAGAGAATTTTGCAGGCGGCGGTCGCGAGTGGCCGGTCATGCGGATGAAATCGTAGGCCCGTGTCAGGAAGGCGGCGAAGGTCGCGGCAACCGGGACCTTACCGCTCACCCCAAGTCCCAGGGCGGTACCGGCCATGTTCTGTTCGGCGATGTGAGCCTCGTAGAAGCGTTCAGGAAAGGCCCGGGCGAAGCGTTCGGTCTTGGTGGAGCTCCTGATGTCACCATCCAGAACCACCAGTTCCGGCAGGTGGTTCCCGAGCTGGCGCAAAGCCTCACCAAAGGCCGTTCGAGTGGCCACCTGCTCACCAATCCGATAGTCGAGCGAGAGCCCGGGGAAGGGTACCTTTTCCCGTGGTCGTGCGCGGCTGAGGCGCCGCTCCTGGGCGCGCAGATAGGCATGCAAACTATCCCGGTAGGCCTCCAGCCCGAACAGCAGACTAATGTTTGTATTGATGCCTCGGTACAGCAGTTCCTCCACCACGTCTATGCCCACCCGGTTTCCGGGAACCTTGATCAGCAGATTGGGACGGTCGACCGCACGCCACAGTTCCTGCGCCTGATACAGCGTGCCAAGCGGGTCGTCCGCCAGGTGCGATGAGACCTCGAGGCTGACATAACCGTCCTGTGACTCACTGCGATCATAGACCGGCCGCAGCAGATCGCAGGCCGTGGCAACGTCGGTCACGGTCAGGCTGCGGGAGATCGACGGCACCGAAAGTCCGTAGTATATCCCCTCGCGGATCTGCTGGTCGTACAAGGGGGAGCCCTCGATGGCGCGATGGAAGAGCGCCGGGTTGCTGGTGACTCCGGTGAGCCCCCTGACGCTGGATGCGGCCTGCCAGCGAACCGTCCTCCAGCATGGAGCGTGAGAGACTGTCGGCGACCTGGATATTCTGGTCACCGCCAAGAAGGACTCGTCGGTGATGGATCATTTCGTCGAGTACGACGAGGTGCAAAAGGCCATCTCCAAGGGCAGTACACGCTCCACCGTGCGCCTGAGGAGCGGTCTGAGCGCCGATTTGCGGGTGGTCCCCGCGGTCAGCTACGGCTCGGCGTCGATCGACTTCACCGGCTCCAGGGCACACAACATTGCATTGCGTAAAATCGCGGTGGACCAGGGCTGTAAGGTAAACAAGTACGGCGTGTTCGAGGGGAAAAGCGCATTGCCGGCCGCACCGAACCAGAGATCTACGACAAGCTCGGGTTCCAGTCTGTGCCGCCGGAACTACGCGAGGATCACGGTGAAATCGGGGCGGCAAGGAAGGGCAGGCTGGTCAGCGTCGACCTCATCCGTGGCGACCTCCTGTAGCACCAGGGTTCTCAGAATGAACCTGTCAGGCGATGCGCTATCTGATGAATTTTTCGTCGGCGCCATGAGGCAAGTGTCCGGCGCTGTCATTCGCACTCTGGGAATTCTTGCAACGAGCAGATTATCAACGATGCGCTCTTGGCCATGAAAGAAGCCTGCTCCCCCGTTTGGCTGAAAGCACGCGAAGTCACCTCGAACAGCTGCATAGTCGATTAGAGGAATTGGCCTGACATGTCGTAATTCTGCGGGTAGGAGGTTCAGCGGAAAAACGGTGGGAAATCGACGCGCAGCCAGCCTCCATCTCAGTGGACCAACAGCCGCTCTGTTCGACAACCGGCAGGTACATCGGGGAAGCATTCGACAACGCTCGGCTCGATCCCTGTCCCTTGCACTGCGGGTCCCCTGATTTTCGGTTCCTTCCGTCTTCGATTAATCGCTGATTATCTATTCGTGACTTTCGGGCCCTGTTACCGATGCGTCGAAGACCTGATAACCGCGGCGCACCCAATCCTCGTCCAGGATGCGATCCGGTTGCAAAGGGGACTTCTTGAAATCCCATGACATTCGGGCGGCATTCGTATACCTGATGCAGCAGGGCATCCGCGCGCTCTCGCCACCGGTACTCGCTGAACCATACGTTGTAAGTCAGTCAGACGGTTCGCACTGAAGGAGCGCGTAAATACGCCCGGTCGCCACGTTCCTGTGGCAGGATCGAAACCATGAGCTTGCGGCACGCTTACTCCAGGATATTCATCCATTGCGGACTTCGTCATGCGCCACCAGACAACCATCGACTCATGTCATGTGAGTGGGCGCATCGACGCCCGGCATGGCGCACGTATCCCAGTCAAATGCCGCCGCACCTGATCCACGGCCTCCTCGCCGGAAACCGCTTCCGCGACCACCTCGGTCCCCTCCGTGGCGGAGTGGTCCTCCATCAAGCGCCGCATCCCTGGCCTCACAAGGTCGTGGTCATCAACCTGTGGACCCGACAGCCGTCGACGCGTTATCACAACTACCAGGTATTGTAGGGTGTCTTCACGAGATTGACGTTGTAATAGCGCGGGTCGTCAGACACCTCCTCCGACACCCAGTCCGGTCGTTCGAACGTTTCGCCCACCGCAGAGAGTTCCACCTCTGCAACGACCAGGCCGTCATTGTCACCGCAGAACTCGTCCACCTCCCAGGTCTTGCCGGCATGCTTGACAAAGTGCCTCACCTTCTCGATCAGCGGTCTCTCGCACATGCCATCGAGCAATGCGCGCGCCTCCGAGAGGGGTATCTCGTACTCGAACTCCTGGCGCTGCACGCCGGGCTGAGCGCTCTTGATGGTAAGGCGCCCCTTCGAGCCCGACTCCCGCACCCTGACAGAGCAGCGATCATTGTTCGCGAGATAGCCCTGACGGTAATCAACGCTGCGCGTGGCTTCGCTGCGCCAGGAGTCGTCACGTACGAGAAACTTATGTTCGATTTCTTTAGGCATATCTGAATGTCCACGGACCTATCGAGATCCTGCGAAAATGAGGCGATAAACACGCCAGGAAGGGGCACAAACAGCCCTCGTGCATCGCCCAAGGGCTGTTTATCCTTACTCATGACGTTCCGGACTGGCAGGTCGGGCTTGGCATATACCGTTCATTGCGAGTATCGCAGAATCCTGCCGCTACCCCTTCCGCCGGATCGCCCGGTCTCCAGGCATCCCTTCCGATTCACTCAACACCCCTTTCCGGGCGACCAGAGATTGCACCACGCGTTCGGCGAGATCTCGCCCTCGACAACCTGGCATGCATTGTCCTTCGCCACGCAATACCAATGCCAGCGCTTTCGCTTCAACCTTGACTCGACCCCCGCTTGGGGAGTCCGGTTCACAAACGACGTTAGCCGGTGGCCGTAAAGGGATTGACTTGGGCGAATTGGCCAATTGGGTGGTGGATATGATCCTGTTCGATGGGACCTGGGCAGGTTAGATTTCTGCCGCGAGCGGCGTGGCCGATGCAATTTCGGTGCGAGACGCGATCCATCTGGGAAGTGCGGGAGCCCACACGCGCGCTCCTGACGCGCGTGTCGTTGCCGTCACGTTATGTCCCTCTATCCCAACTCGGCGAGCAAGACGAGCAACGTGCCGTCAAGCAGATTCATGTCCGCTAGGAGTCTGTCGGACTTTCCGTTAGTAATCCATTAAAATAACGGTACCGCGGAAGGCCACCCAAAGGGAAGGGGTGCGGCTCTTTTAAAACGACGCTCCGACACAGCAAATTAACGGGTTCTGGCAGAAATCGAAAGGACACGACTCACTCCTCATGACGACCGGATTCACGCCGCCTCATCGAGTGCTTCGGTAATCGGCGAACCCGGGTA
>JAJDOJ010000133.1 GCA_022340215.1 Gammaproteobacteria bacterium | reverse complement strand
GCGCGTGTTGGAGAGCGCGTGCCGTTCGGTCTGACCTCACCGGTGCAGATCGTCCATGTCGCAGTCCAGCGCCCCGGCGAGCTTTGCCAGCAGCTCGGCGGATGGATTCGCCTTGCCGTTCTCGATCATGGACAGCATCTGCCGGGATACGCCGCAACGCCGCGCCAGCTCCTCGAGGGAGTATCCCCGGAAGTTGCGCCATACCCGCAACGGATGATCGCCCCCATCGAGCAGGCGGTTCACGAATTCCGCCGGCAGGTATTCGGTCTCGCGCGCCGCCTTGGCGTCGGCAATGTCCTGCAGCTCCTCCATACGCGCCTGCATCGCGTTCCATTCGCCGATCGGCACCACGGCAAAAGTGGGCTTGCCCTCGAGTTCGATGAATTGCACAGTCATTTGTACACGTCTCCCCGGGATCCGATTTTCAGTACGAGCAGAACCAGTTCCTGCTCCCGTATCTCGCAGATCGCGCGCCAGTTTCCGACGCGCAGCCTCCAGAAGGAGGAATTCGTCAGGGGTTTCCAGGCGCCGCGATACGCGCTCGGATCTCTCGAAATCACTTCCAGCTCTCTGCGAATCCGCCGTGAGACATTTTGGGGAGCCTTCCGTAGGGCCTTGAGCGCCGGCTTCGTGTACCGCAGTTCGAGCATGGATGGATGTTAAGCAAACGCTCAGAAATGTGTCAAGTAATACTTAACATATTGGAAGTCGCGCTTTCCCGTTTGACGGCCTGGCCGACGCCGGCATGCGGCTCTCCGAAGTCATGTTCATGATCGCGATCGTCGTCCTGGCCACCGTGGTGGTGTGGCTGACGGCGCAGGGAGGCGGTGTCGGCGGATCGACGCTACAGACCGTCCCGTGCCGGGACGAAGGTCCGCCCGACAGCCTCCTGAATCTGCCCGGCCATGGCGTCGATCAGGAGACGGTGTTTATCCTTCATCTCGACGGTAAGCTTTCGCTGCTGCTCGCGTATCGCCGACAGCATCTCCGCGCGCATCTCCTCGCGGTTGAGCGCCTCGTCCACCTCGATGAGCACCTTGTCGACCGCCAGCCAGGTGGCCACGCCCGCGCCGAACCCGCAGACCAGTGCCAGCGCGCCGCCCGGAGAACAGATCGCCGCCGCACCCGCCGCGGAGACCAGGATCGAACCGCCCTTTTTCGCCACCGCCTTGGTCGTCAGCGCGGCGGCGGTCTGAAACGACTTCTTGGTGGCGATCTTGCCGACCACCGCCGAGGCCGTCTTGCCGGCCAGCGCCTTGGCGGTCACCACACCCACCGCGGTGCCGCTGGCGGCGGCGGCCGAGGCCCGGAGGCTGTCGCGATCGACCCCGGTCAGTTGCGTGAGGTCGATATCGCTCAGGCCGCAGGGGCGGTCGTTCAATGCGGTCTGCGCCTGAACCGACAGGCGCGACGCCACGTTCGAAACCCGCTCCCGCGACTGTCGAGACACCTCCTGGTTGAGGCGTTGCAGCCGTTTGGTGAAATCCTGCTTGCCGAACAGATGCGTCTCGACCTGTTCCGCCATCACCTGCGCCACGTCGCCGCCGAACACGGCGAGCAGGCGTTCGTATTCGCCGAGCACCGTGAAGTACCAGTCGAGGTAGGCGTCCACCCCCTTCTCCACGTCCGCGAAGAGTTCCTCGACCCCTTGTTCGATACGCTCATCGGCCAGGGTGATGGCTTCCTGCCGTTCCCGCTCGAGCTGGCTGTCCAGTTCGGCCGCGATGCGGGCCGCGTTTGCCGTGTCGTTTCGACAGGGATCGATCCATCCCAGGGCGTGGCGCGCCGGTTCGCCAAACACGGCGGGGTCCAGGCGCGAGAGTTTCACGGTGGCGTAGAAATAGGGAACGGCAAGGACGAGTATGGTCGCGATGAAGGCGCCGGAGGCGGTGACACTTGGGTCGCGAAGTCTACGCTCCAGCAGTGCGCCGACGCCCAGCAGCATCCGGGTGTAGATATAGGCGATCGCACCGGCCTGCAGCAGAAAGACGGCCCAGGCGGCGAATCTCATGCCGGTCCCAGGCAGGCCTGGGATGAGCAACTGCGTCGCATGCCAAGACAATGCGTCGATCGCGTGCGCTGCGCCCGCTGACCAGCCGGACAGTCGGCAGGCGGCCCCGTCGTTGATCCTGGTGAAGGCCGACTCCGCCACCCGGTCCCAGCCGGCGGCGCGGGTGTCGGGGGCGCCCGTAGAGAAATCGATCGCCAGGAAGGCCGCGGCAATCAAGGCGCCGTTCAGCGCCAGGAGCGGCCAGCGCCTCGAGGCCATCGCGAGGCGCTCGGGCCGGACCTCGGAGGCGAGCAGCCGGTTCGCCGGCGCGACCAGAGCCAGCAGCAGCGGTACGTCGAGCGCCAGGACGGCCCAGTGCCACACGGTCAGGTGCGTGGCGAGCACCAGCGATGCCGCAGCCAGTATCAGGGAAAGGGCGGCCTGGAACACCAGTGTGATCGTGCCCGCCCAGAACAGTCCGCGAACCCGGCTCTCGGGTCGCGTGACGCCATCGAGCACCACCCTGCGATGGAACAGCGCGTATTCCCTCTGGTACTCCCATATCGGCCAGGCGAGTATCGCAAGGACTGGGAACAGGACCAGGCAGTCCAGATCGAGGAACACCCGCGACAGGGTCCAGAAGACCAGCGCGGCCAGCGACATCCCGAGAAGATCCCTCAGCAGCGCACCGTTTCCGCGCGGTTGCGGGTCGACTTGCGTTCGATCAGCCACGACGGTTCCGGGATGGGGCATCCGGCACGGCGGGCGGGTTCGAACCTGGATCCGGGTACCGCATGATCGTGCCGCCGCCTACCGCAGACGCCGCTCGAGTACTTCCCGCACCTCGGCGTCGGTCAACACGATTGGGTTGGTCTTCATGCTGCTGCCGCGCGAGTGTGCCACGATGGCATCGAGGTCGCGCCCGCCGAGCCCGTACCGTGACAACGGCGGCAGGTCGAGCCACCGCGTCCATTCCCCGAGACGTTCCACCAGGGCGGCGCGGGCCTCGACCGGATCCCGGATACGGCGCTCGAGCAGGACCTCGGCCACACGCGCATAGCGACCCAGCGCGCGGTTATCCGGCTCACGCTCGATCATCGCCCGGATGTTGACCTCCGTGGCCGCGGCGACCAGCGTTCCACAGACGACGCCGTGCGGGATCGGGTGGAAGGCCCCCAGCGGCGAGGCGAGTCCGTGCACCGATCCCAGCCCGGTCTGCGCCAGTGTGATGCCGGAGACCAGTGCGGCATATGCCATGCGCGTTCGATTCTGTTGGGCGTCGCCCTCGCCGAGGTACCAGGGCAGGAGACCGTCGCGTGCCGCGCGCAGGCCGCTGATCGCCAGGGCGTCGGTCATGACGTTTGCCCGCAGCGATACGTAGGATTCGATCAACTGGGTCAGGGCGTCCATGCCGTTGGCGGCGATGATGTCCCCCGGGCAGGTCGCGAGCAGGTCCGGGTCCACCACGGCATACTCCGCGACCAGGCGATCGTGTCGAAAGGACTTCTTGAACCCGGACGCGCCCTGCCGGCTCAGCACCGCGTTCTTGGTGGCCTCGCTTCCCGTGCCCGCCGTCGTGGGGACGGCGATGAACGGGGTCGCCGGTCCCTCGTATTCGCGTTCCGGGCCGACCCCCTCCAGGTAATTCATCACACTGCTTCCGACGCGCAGCAGTCCGGCGATGGCCTTGGCCGCATCCAGTGCGCTGCCACCGCCGATGCCGATCACGACGTCGAACGTTTCCGCCGTCTCCGCCACGGCTTCGTCTACGGCCTCGGGCGACGGCTCTCCCGAAACAGTGACGTACCGCCACGACATCCCGCGCTCGGCGAGGTCCTTCTCCAATCGTTCCCGATACGTGGAATCGAGGAACGATTTCGCGCCGGTCACGAGCAGCGCCCGGGAACCGTAATCCGCGGCGATCGCCGCGATCTTCGAATAGGCCCCAACACCGAACTCGATGCGAGGCAGCCGTGCGATGGAAAACGGTTCGATCATGTCGGGTCGTCCGGCGGAAAGAGCCCCTGATACGGCACGCCCCTGCGGGGTTCCGCCATCCAATCGGCGACGGTATCCCGCCAGGCAAGATAGTGCGCCGTCTGTTTGTGGGCTGCCGCACTCTCCGCGTCGGCATAGGCCTCGTAGAGAACGAAGCGGTCCGGTTCGTCGGGCGAGCGAAGGACGTCGAAACGCCGGTTTCCCGGTTCGGCGACCGAGGCCTCGTGATTCAGTCGTGTCGCCTCGATGAACTCCTCGGCGTGCCCGGGTTTGACG
>JAJDOJ010000132.1 GCA_022340215.1 Gammaproteobacteria bacterium | reverse complement strand
TCGACGATGCGCCTGTTGTCGCGCCTTGATGACGAACGATCCCGGCGCGGCGCTGTCCCTGCTTTGCTTGGGCACCGGTCTTGGGCTTCCTGCCCAAGCCGTTCACTGCTTCGCAGCTCACCCGGCGCGATCTGGTATGTCATTTTCCGGCAATAGCCTTATTCGGTCAGGCGAGCGAAAACGCGCAGTTTACATGGAGTCAATGAGCATTTTGAGCCCGCTTCCAACACCGCAGGCGCCGATTCGGCAAATCAATCAGTTAGTTTCCCAGCGTTAATCGGTGATTGGCCGGTTGCGGCTCCAGAGGCTTGCCGCTTCGAGCATGGCGGCGTCGCTTGGGTCGGGTGCGGTGATGACGTGCCGGAATCCCCGGTCTGTCGCCAGTCCGGCCACACGATGCCCGCCGACGACGATCGGGATGCGCTCGATCGTTTCAGGAGGGATGTTTCGGGTCAGTTCACACAGATTGTCCAGGGCCTCGCCGCTGGTGCAGGTGAGCAGGTCGACCTCACCTCGCTCCAGCGCCGCCCGGACCGCGGTCGAGGGCGCCTGCGGGACTTGCCTGCGGTAGGTCTCGAGGTATCGCACCCGTGCGCCGCGCGCCGACAGTGTGTCGGCTAGTGTCGAGCGACCGTCCGTGCCGCGGACGATAAAGATCCGCTCGCCCCGTACCTCGTGCAGATCTTCCATGGCCAGCAGAGCCTCGCTGGTAAAGCCCTGTTGGGGAATCAAGGTAGGAGGAAGTCCGGCCCGTTCGAGGGCCCGGGCCGTTGCCGGGCCGATCGCCGCGATCCGGGAGGTGCGCGGCAGATCGAGACCGAGTTTCCGGCAGGCGCGTGACAGACCGCTGACGGCATTGGCGCTGACAAAGATCACCCGGTCCTGCGGCTGCAGTCCTTGAACGCTTTGCATGAATGCCGGATCCGGGGCGACGAAGCGAATCTCGATCACCGGAAACCGCAGCGGTATGCCGCCCGATTGCCGGATACCCTCGCACAGGCCTTCGGCCTGCGCGGTGGGACGGGTGACCAGTACCTGGATCCCCGCAAGGTCCCGGCTTCGCGGGATCGACGACACCGTGGAGTTGCCTAACCGTTCGCGTTGTGCGCGATTCCGAGCTGCTCCAGGACCCCGCCTGCGCCCTTGGCGCGCAGTTCTTCGGCGACATGCAGGCCGATGGCTTCGGCCTCCCCCACCGGACCGCGCGCCTCAGCGCAGTAGACCTCGCTGCCATTCGGAAAACCGACCAGCGCGCGCAGGTGGATCTCGTCGCCCTGCAGCTCGGCGTATCCAGCCAGCGGGACCTGGCATCCTCCGGCCAGCCGCGCATTGACGGCGCGTTCCGCCTCGATGCAGATGGCCGTCGGCTCGTCGTGCAACGGCGAGATGAGAGACAGTATGCGCTCGTCCCCAGCGCGGCACTCGATACCGATCGCGCCCTGGCCGATGGCGGGGAGGCTCTGTTCGACGGTGAGGCAGCGCGTGATTCGTGCCTCCATCCCCAGGCGTTTGAGTCCGGCCGCCGCCAGGATGATGGCGGCGTACTCGCCGGCGTCCAGCTTCGCCAGCCGTGTGTTGACGTTGCCGCGCAGGTCCTCGATCACCAGATGGGGGAATGCCGCATGGAGCTGGCACTGGCGTCGCAGGCTGGAGGTGCCGAGTCTGGCGCCCACTGGCAGCGAATCCAGGGATCTGGCGGCGGTGGAAACGAAGGCGTCCCTCGGGTCCTCGCGGGCCAGGATCACCGGTACCGTCAGCCCATCGGGTATTTCGACCGGTACGTCCTTCATCGAATGCACGGCGATATCGGCAATATCCGCGAGCAGCCCCTGTTCCAATTCCTTGACGAACAGTCCTTTGCCACCGAGCTTCGCCAAGGGGCTGTCGAGGACCCGGTCTCCCTGAGTGCTCATGCGCACCAGTTCGGTTCGCAGGCCGGGATGGGCCTTGCGCAACCGTTCAGCGACCTCCTCAGCCTGCCACAGGGCCAGGGCGCTCTTGCGGGTCGCGATTCGAACCGTGTCTTCGTTCATAGAATTTCAGTTTCAGTACTTCGTTGCCTGGCCCTGCCGGAGCCGCGGGCACAATGCGTCGCCGTCGCCCGGTACCTTGAGGCCAATGGGAAGATCCAAACCCGATCCGATCGATGCAGATGGATTTCAGCCGCGCAACAGTCGCCTCACCTCGGCGACGTGCCGCCGGCTGATCTCGAGGCGGTCGTCGATCTTGTTGAACTTGACCAGAAAGCGCGAAGGGCCTTCCTTGTCCATACCGGCCACGTAAGCCGTATTGACCAGCGCGTTGCGGTGGATCCTCACCAGTTTCTGTGCGAACTCCTGCTCGAGGTTCTTCAGCGCGTCTTCGATCAGTACCTCGCCATTGATGTGTCGCACTGTGACGTACTTCTGGTCTGCCTGGAAGTAGACGATGTCCTCGACGGGAAACAGCTCCAGGTTACCTCGGATACGCGCGCAGATATGGGTCCGGCCGGTCTGCTCGGTCTCCCTCGAGAGCGACGAGAGCTGCGCCTTAGTGAGCTTGCGTGTCTTTTCCAGTGCGGCATTGAGGTGCGCCTGACGGATCGGTTTCACCAGGTAAGCGACCGCATGGGCGTCGAAGGCCTCAAGTGCATGTTCGCTGTAGGCGGTGGTGAAGATTATCGCCGGGGGTTCCTCCATCTGCGAGAGATAGCGCGCCGCCTCCAGACCGTCCATCCCGGGCATGCGGATGTCCATCAGCACGACCTCGGGTCGTGTCTTCTGTACCATCTCGACGGCCTCCAGTCCGTTGGCCGCTTCTCCAACCACATTCACACCGTCCCGTTCGGTCAGCATGTTGTTAAGGCGTGAACGGGCGGGTGGTTCGTCATCGACGATGAGTACCTTCATGTTTCGCTCTCCAGGGGTATCGCGAAGCTCACGGAGTACTGCGTCTCGGTCTTTTCCAGCCGCGGAACCGACGGCTCGCCATAGGCGAGCCGCAGGCGCTGGCGAATGTTCTCCTGCGCCATCTTGTTCCCGGTGCGCTTGTAGCTGCTGAGCGTGGTCGGCAGAGGGTTCGTGATCCTGAACTCTACCATATCGCCGTTTCGGGAAATGGATATGGATACCGTGCCACCGGTGGTTTGCGGCTCGATCCCGTGGTAGATCGCGTTCTCCATCAGGGGCTGCAGGACCAGGGCCGGGACCTCGAGCGATTCAGGTACCGTCTCGTCGATTTCCCAATCGACCTTGAGGCGATCACCAAGCCGGAGCTGCTCGATATTGATGTAACCCCGGGTAAACTTGAGCTCTTCGCTCAGGGGGACGCGCTCGCGCTGCCCCAATGAGGCCCGGAACAGGTCGGCGAGGTCCTCGACGGCCGTTTCCGCCAGCACCGGGTCGGTGCGTGTCAAGGCGGCGATGGTGTTCATGCTGTTGAACAGGAAGTGGGGGCGGATCCGGGCCTGCAGGGCCTGGATTCGGGACCGCGCATCGGCCTGTATGTTCGACTTCCACTGATGCTGGACGTAGAAATATCGTAGCGCCACCGCCGAGACGATGGCGCTGATGCCAACGTTGCCGAGGACGAAGATCAGGGAGTCCGCCGGGAGTCTCGTGGAACCGGGTGTCAGCGACAGGGCGCCGAGAGACACCAGGACGGTGACCAGCAGGATGATCAAATAGCTCGTGGACATGACCGTGCGCGTCGAGCGGTTGCGCAACCAGGTACGGGTGAGGCACAGGAGCAGCACGTTGCCGAGCGCTACCCATTGCACGAACATCGAGGTCATGAACAGGCTCGTCCAGAAGCCTCGACCCGACACCCAGGCCGCCAGCGACAGGATGAGCGCGAGCAGCTCGCTCATGAAGATGACGCGCATGATGACGCGCGTATCGCAGAAATCCGGCAGAAACGTCGGTGACGGTTCCGGGTTCCGCACCGCTTCGGGCCTGTCGTTCACGAGATGTTATCCACCCCCCCCTGCCCCAGCGACCGCGTGACTCCCTGATGGCGGTGCTGATCTTTCTTATACAATCCCTCGTCTAAGCGTAACATGTAGTCCATTTTTTTTTAGGGTGCCGAGTCGATCGTCCAGGCCGTGGTATGACCCGCGCATCCAGCGAAGGCGAACCCCTGAGGAGACAGGCGAATGGGAAAGGGACCGGACAAACCCTGGGGAGGACGTTTCAGTGAGCCGACCGACGAGTTCGTCGAGGCGTTTACCGCCTCGGTCGATTTCGACCGGCGCCTCTACGCCGAAGATATCGCCGGGTCGCGCGCGCACGCCCGCATGCTAGCCCGGGTCGGTGTGATCTGCGAGGACGAGTGCGAGGCCATCGATCGGGGGCTGTCCGCGATCGAGGCGGAGATCGAACAAGGGTCTTTCGTCTGGTCCCGGGCGTTGGAAGACGTCCACATGAACATCGAGGCGCGTCTGGTCGAGCGCATCGGCGAGGCCGGAAAGAAACTCCATACCGGCCGGTCGCGTAACGATCAGGTCGCCACCGACATCCGCCTGTACCTGCGCTCCCGCATCGACGACATCGACGCGCAGGTCCGAAGGCTGCAGGATGCACTGCTCGATATCGCCGAGCGCGAGGCCGGCACCATCATGCCGGGATCCACCCATCTGCAGGTCGCGCAGCCGGTGACCTTCGGGCATCACATGATGGCCTGGTTCGAGATGCTGGACCGCGACCGCGAGCGGCTTGCGGACTGTCGCCGCCGCGTCAACGTGATGCCGCTGGGTGCGGCAGCGCTCGCCGGAACCGGGTTCCCGCTGGACCGGGAATATACCGCCGCGCAGCTCGGCTTCGAGCGGCCGACACGCAATTCCCTGGACGCGGTCTCCGACCGGGACTTCGCCATGGAGTTCTGCGCCGCCGCCGCCATCCTGATGACGCACCTGTCGCGGTTCTCCGAGGAACTGGTGCTGTGGATGTCCGCCCCGTTCGATTTCGTCGAGCTGCCCGACCGCTTCTGCACCGGGTCCTCGATCATGCCGCAGAAAAAGAACCCCGATGTGCCCGAGCTGGTACGCGGCAAGACCGGGCGGGTCAACGGCAACCTGGTAAGCCTGTTGACCCTGATGAAGGGCCAGCCGCTCGCCTACAACAAGGACAACCAGGAAGACAAGGAACCGTTGTTCGATACGGTCGACACGGTCTGGGACAGTCTCCGAGCCTATGCCGAGATGATGCCGGCGTTGCGCGTGCGCCGCGAACGGATGCGCGAAGCGGCACTCGAAGGCTATTCCACCGCCACGGACCTGGCCGATTACCTGGTGCGCAAAGGTGTGGCGTTCCGGGACGCCCATGAGATCGTCGGGCGCGTCGTGCAGCTGGCGATCGAGCAGGGAAAGCACCTACACGAGCTTTCACTCGAGACACTGCGCGCGGTCTCGACGCGCGTCGGCGACGACGTCTTTTCGGTGCTGACACTGGAGGGTTCGGTCGAATCACGCGACCTTCACGGCGGCACGGCCCCATCGCAGGTGCTCGCCCAGGTCGGTGCGGCCCGCACCCGGCTCGAAACGGGGAAATCCTGATGCCGGAACGACGGGCTGCTGGTGGACTGCGTTTCACTTGTCCACCCTACACAAATTTATTCAAATAAAATCAAATAGGTAGGGTGTAAAAGCGGAGCGCATTCCACCAACGCTTCGTTGGCGGGTCAAGGATTATTAATCTTGTTTCTGCCCGACCAGCAGGGCCTCGGGCACCTGCATCTTGATGGCGGCGGGCAGTTCCAGGCAGATGCCCGGGATGGGCCGGACGGTGACCCAGAGGGTATTGAGCTTGAGGTTCATGTCGGCGAAAACCACGGCATGGCCATAGGTCAGGAGCACCTGCTCTATCGTGCGCAGGGTGTTGCGGATCTCGTGTTCCGGCCGTTTCGACAGCGAAGGGACGATCATCATGAAATCGCTTAACGGCCGTCCCAAGTCATCGCGGGTCGGGGCGCGCTTCCACAACGGCTCGGCAGGCCGGTATCCGCTGGACGGGCGAAGTTCCGTCCTCAGACAGACCTTGATCGCGTTCATAATCTGCTTAGTTTAGACCCAAAAGGGGCCACTTTCACCCTCCCCCGTCGCCCAGCACCGCCATCAGCCAGCTGCGGATATCGGAGATCTCGCCCGCGCCGATCCCGTGCCCGGTGTTATAGGTGTGCCACTCGACTTTGTAACCAATTGATTTCAAATGAGTGGCAGACAGTTCGCCCCACTGGCAGGGGACGACCTCATCCAGTCTCCCATGGGCCATGAACACAGGAGTCCCGGTGCCATTCTGACGATAATCTCCGACGATCGATTCGCCGAGCGGCAGAAATGTGGAAAGGCCCATGATCCCCGCCGCTGGTCGTGGTGCGCTCAGTCCCGCATGCAGCGCGATGGCACCCCCTTGCGAGAAGCCCGCCAGTACGATCCGCCGTGGTGGCACACCACGTTCCCCCTCCCTGGCGACAAGGCGGGCGATCTCCCGGCTTCCTTCGCGGATTCCCGCTTCGTCCAGGCGGGAATCCGGGTTCAATCCATAGATGTCGAACCAGGCACGCATGCGCATACCCGCGTTCAGTGTCACGGCCCGCACCGGTGCATGGGGGAAGATGAACCGCAGCGGGAGCTCGGCCGGCAGGTCGAGTGCCGGCACGATCGGTTCGAAATCGTGTCCGTCAGCGCCCAAGCCGTGCAGCCAGATCACCGAGGCGACCGGAGACGCTCCGGTCTCAAGCTCCACACAGGAAAGGAGTGGTGTATTCATCACGGGCATAGGTTAAGCATCTGCCGCGCGCTTGCAAAGACGGATCTGTCATGACCCTAGCACGATCACTATCAATTTTCAGCAAGGTTAGCCCTTGTCGACTACGTTCCCGGGCTGCCAGCCTTATCGCATCCCGTGTGACTCGTTATACTGCCCCGATTGCAACAGAATCCTTCGATACGGGCACCCGCCGTAACTACGTGATGACACCCGCTTTCCGACCAATAGCGCTTGCCGCGCTGCTCTGCGCTCTCTTTTACATGACGGTTCTGTCCGGATGCGGCCAGACCGGGGCGCTCTATCTGCCGGAGTGTTCCGAAAAGTCCTGCCCGAAGCCCTGAGGGGTTACCCGGATATGGACCATTTCAACGAAAAGGACGGGCGTCTTTTTGCCGAAGAGGTTGCGGTCGCCAAGATCGCCGAGCGCTTCGGGACGCCCTGCTACGTCTATTCTCGCGCGACGATGGAGCGGCACTGGCGGGCGTTTGATTCGGCGCTGGATAACTATCCTCACCTGATCTGTTACGCGGTCAAGGCCAATTCGAACCTCGCCGTCCTGGACGTACTGGCTCGGCTCGGCAGTGGTTTCGATATCGTATCGGTGGGTGAACTCGAACGCGTACTGTGCGCCGGTGGCGATGCGAAGAAGGTCGTCTTCTCGGGGGTCGGTAAACGCGAGGACGAGATCCGCCGGGCGCTGCAGATCGGGATCCGCTGCTTCAACGTGGAGTCGCCTCAGGAACTGGATCGGATCCAGGAAATCGCCTCGACGATGGACACGGTGGCACCGGTGTCCCTGCGTGTCAATCCGGACGTCGACGCACGCACACACCCCTATATCTCCACCGGGCTGCGCGAGAACAAGTTCGGCATCGACATCAGCCTGGCACGCGAGAGCTATCGCCGCGCCGCCGCCATGACCCATATCGAGGTCACCGGGATCGACTGCCATATCGGTTCGCAATTGACGGATCTCGACCCTTTTATGGTCGCCCTCGAGCGCGTGCACCGGCTGGCCGAGGCGCTGATCGCCGACGGGATCCCCATCCGCCATCTGGACCTTGGCGGTGGACTCGGGATCCGCTACCGGGACGAGGACCCGCCACTCCCACAGGACTACGCGAGTGCCCTGCTGGCGGTGGTTCGGGACTCCGGCTACGAGGTACTCCTGGAGCCGGGACGCGCCATCATGGGTAACGCCGGCATCCTCGTCACCCGCATCGAATACCTGAAGCACACCGAGACACACGAATTCGCCGTGGTGGACGCCGCGATGAACGATCTGATGCGACCCGCACTGTACGATGCCTGGCAGGAGATCGTGCCTGTGGAACGACGCGAAGATGTCGCTTCGCGCGTCTACGACGTCGTCGGGCCGGTGTGCGAGACCGGTGACTTTCTCGGCAAGCGGCGCACCTTCAGTGTTGTGCCGGGGGATCTGCTGGCGGTGCGCTCGGCCGGCGCCTACGGTTTCAGCATGTCGGGTAACTACAACAGCCGCCCGCGACCCGCGGAGGTGCTGGTCGACGGGGCCGATGTCCATCTCGTTCGAAACCGCGAGACCCTCGAAGACCTGATGCGTGGCGAGCGGACCCTGCCAGGAGTGGGTCGATCGTGATAGAACGCATTCCGGAACCGGAGTTGATGGACGAGCCGGAACAGGCCCTGGCCTATGCGCGGGCAGATTTCGATTCGGCCCATAGCGAGATCATGAGTCACTATCTCCGGCGCTTCCCGGACGGTGGCGAGGCCCGTCATGTGCTGGATCTCGGTTGTGGTGCCGGGGACATCTCGGTACGGATCGCGAGACTCTGCCCGGAAGCGCGGATCGACGCCGTGGACGGCGCGCAGGCCATGCTGGATCAAGCACGCGTGCTGTGCGAGGGCGCGGGGCTCGACGGGCGCATCCAGCTGCTTCTCGAGCGACTTCCTTCGAACAATCTGGGCGAAGGTGACTACGATACTGTCATTTCCAACAGCCTCCTGCACCATCTCCACGACCCGCAGGTACTGTGGTCGACGGTCCGGCGCGCAGGCGCGGGCGGTGCGCGGGTATTTATCGCCGATCTGATGCGCCCGCCGAACCAGACGGCGGCGCGCGAACTGGTGGATCTCCATGCGCAGGGGGAAGCGGAGATCCTGCGGCGCGATTTCTACAATTCACTGCTGGCCGCGTTCGCGCCGGAAGAGGTCGAAGCGCAGTTACGCGAATGCGGTTTGCAGGACGCGTTGCGGGTAATGCCCATCACCGACCGCCATATCGTCGTGTACGGCCGGTTGCCTTGAATGAATGCACGGTGGACTCGCCTTAGAGGATATAACGGCTCAGGTCATTGTCTTTGACCAGGTCCCCGAGGTGACGGTCGACGTACTCGGCGTCGATAGTTTCGGTCTGGCCGTCCCTGTCCGGCGCCGAGTAGGAGATCTCCTCCACCAGACGTTCCAGCACCGTGTGCAGCCTGCGGGCGCCGATATTCTCGGTGCGATCGTTCACCTCGCAGGCAACCTGTGCAATGCGCTCGACCCCGTCTTCGGTGAATGTGAGATTTACCCCTTCGGTCTCCAGCAACGCCGAATACTGCTCGGTGAGCGAGGCATCGGGTTCGGTGAGAATTCGCTTGAAGTCTTCCGTGGACAAGGCCTCGAGCTCTACGCGGATCGGTAGACGGCCCTGCAGTTCCGGGATCAGGTCCGAAGGCTTCGACAGGTGGAACGCGCCCGAGGCGATGAACAGGATGTGGTCGGTCTTCACCATCCCCTGCTTGGTGCTGACCGTGCAGCCCTCGACCAGGGGCAGCAGGTCGCGCTGCACGCCTTCCCGGGAGACATCGCTGCCGCTGAACTCGCCCCGCCGGGCGACCTTGTCGAGCTCGTCGAGGAATACGATGCCGTTCTGTTCCACCGCGTCGACGGCCCGGGACTTGATGTCGTCCTCGTTGATCATCTTATAGGCCTCCTCGTCGGTCAGCAGCTTGAACGCGTCACGCACCCGGAGCTTGCGTCGCTTGGTGCGGCCGCTGCCGAGGTTCTGAAAGATCCCCTGAAGCTGGCCTGCCATCTCCTCCATGCCGGGGGGGGTCATGATCTCGACCCCGACCGGGGACGCCGAGACCTCGATCTCGATCTCGGTATCGTCGAGATCGCCTTCGCGCAGCTTCTTGCGAAATTTCTGGCGGGTCGCGTTGTCCTCCTCGGGATCCTGCTCGGAGGTAAAGCCCACCGAATGCGGGCGCGGCAGCAGGACGTCGAGGATGCGGTCCTCGGCCGCGTCCTCGGCACGATGACGCACCTTTTCGACCTCCGCCTCTCGGGTCATCTTCGTGGCTGCATCGACCAGATCGCGGACGATCGACTCAACATCGCGCCCAACATAGCCAACTTCGGTGAATTTGGTCGCCTCGATCTTGATGAACGGCGCTCTGGCGAGCCGCGCGAGGCGCCGCGCGATCTCGGTCTTTCCCACCCCCGTCGGACCGATCATCAGGATGTTCTTCGGCGTGACCTCTGCACGCAGGGTTTCGGACAGCTGCTGCCGTCGCCAGCGGTTGCGCAGGGCGATTGCCACGGCCCGCTTGGCCATGTCCTGGCCGATGATGTGCTTGTCCAGTTCCTGGACGATCTCTCTGGGGGTCATGCTCGACATGTTATTGATAGCTCTCGAATGGATCGACGCTTTGCGCGGGCGGCTGGCGGCGAGTCGCGATCTGGTATGCCATTTTCCGGCAATCGCCTAAAGCGACTCGATGGTCAGGTTTCTGTTGGTATAGATGCAGATGTCAGCGGCAATGTTCAAGGCCTTTTCCACGATTTCGCGCGCATCGAGCTCCGAGTTCTCCAGCATTGCGCGCGCGGCCGCCTGGGCATAGGGGCCGCCCGAGCCGATGGCAACCAGGCCGCCCTCCGGCTCGATGACATCACCGTTGCCGGAGATGATCAGCGAGGTGTCCCGGTCGGCGACCGCGAGCAGGGCCTCGAGACGCCGCAGCATGCGGTCTGTGCGCCAGTCCTTGGCCAGCTCGACGGCGGCGCGGGTCAACTGGCCACCGTGTTTCTCGAGCTTGCCCTCGAAGCGCTCGAACAGGGTGAACGCGTCCGCCGTTCCACCGGCGAACCCGGCAAGGATCCGGTCCTGGTACAGCCGCCTGACCTTGCTGGCGTTGCCCTTCATGACGGTGTCACCCAGGGTGACCTGACCGTCCCCGCCCAGCGCCACCGAACTGCCGCGGCGAACGGCGCAGATCGTGGTGCCTCTGAATTGCTCCATGTGAGTCCTGCCGGCTGACGCACCTTCGTGCGGGATATCCCGCACGAAGGTGCGGAAAAGACGGCCATTTTACACGCAATGTAGCGATCTGATAGTTGCGGGGTGGCGCCCTGACGACACGGTATCAGGATTTTCTGGCGCGCGGGTGGGCCCGGTCGTAGATCTCGGCGAGGTGTTGAAAATCGAGATGCGTATAGACCTGCGTCGTGGAGATGTCGGTATGGCCCAGTAGTTCCTGAACCGCCCGCAGGTCTCCGCTGGACTCGAGCAGGTGGCTTGCGAACGAGTGGCGCAGCAGGTGTGGATGGACGTGCCGGTCGAGGCCCCGCAGCGAGGCCCATCGTCGCATGCGTTTCTGGATTGCGCGGGCCGAGAGCCGCCCTCCCCCGCGGCCGACGAACAGTGCGGTCTCCCGCGGGCGCGCGATGCCCTCCCGCACCCGGAGCCAGTGGGCCAGTGCCTCGCGCGCGTAACGTCCCAGCGGCAGATCGCGGGTCTTGTTCCCTTTGCCCACCACGCGGATCAAGCACTGGCGAAGGTCGAGGGTGTGGACATCGGCGCCGACGAGTTCGCCGAGCCGCAGGCCCGAGGAGTAGGCGAGCTCCATGATCGCGAGGTCCCGAACGGCGAGCGGACCGGCGGGATCGAAGTCCAGCAGTCGCTGCACCTGGTCGGTGTCCAGCGGGGACGGCAGTCCGGGGGCCGAACGCGGCGCCCGGACACCGAGCGCCGGATTCAGCGGGACACGGTGCTCCCGCATCAGGTAGGAGAACAAGGTGCGTAACGCGGACAGGGCCCTGCGCAGACTGCGTCCAGACACGCCCTCATGGTGCCGTAACGCGACGAAGCCGCGTACGTCCTGGCTGTCGATGTCGTCCCAGTCCTTGACGCGACTCTGACTGATATATCGGGCAAAGGCATAGAGGTCGCGCCGGTATCCGTCCAGCGTGCGCGGGGAGAGGCGGCGTTCCTCCCGCAGGTGCGCGAGAAATGCGTCGATCGGGCGGGTAGCTTCGGTCTCGCGCGTCACGCCCGGGCAACGCCGGTATCCAGACGTACTCGTACGGCCCGACTCACCATCTCGCCCAGCTGCCACAGAAACAACGTCCCCAGCCCGCTTCTGAAACGCTGTGCATCATGGCTACCCAGCGCGAGCAGGCCGACAGGCCTGCCATCCGACAGGGGTATGATCGCCGTGGAGTTGACACCGGAATCGATACCGAACAGCGACAGCGTCAGGGCATCCGCTGCCTCCCCGAACATGGGGCGCTCTGCGCACGCGCACTCCAGCAGGGCTTTCTCGCTCAACGCCTGCCTGGCGTCGTCTCCTCCTTGCGTCCCTGCAGGGGCGTGGTCCAGCAGGCGAAACGTGACCTCGGTGCCGGTAAACTCACTGCGAAGCAGATCGACCGTGGCCGCGAGGACATCGTCGACCTCCTCGGCCTCGATCAGTTCCAGCGCCAGCCGGTGAAGCCGGTGACCCAGACCCTCGTTCTCCCTGGCGGTGGCCACCATCTCCTCGAGCCGGCGCTCCAGAATCCGGTTCCGGCTGTTCAGGCGCGAGACCTGATGTTCGATCAGGGAGATTGCACCGTGGGTGGGGTGGGGGATCTTCAGCGTGTCCAGGGCGGATACGTGGCGCTCGAAGAAATCCGGGTTCTCGCTGAGGTGGTGAAGTATGCTGGCCTCGGACAGATTCACCTGCCGACCATTGGACTTGCGCTCTTTGCTCATGGGTTTTTCACAGGGCGATGACTCCCTCGAAGACGATGGTAGCCGGACCCGTCATCATGACCGGGGATCGTTCGTCTTCCCAGACGATACTCAGACTGCCTCCGGGCAGCGAAACCTCGACACGCGCGTCCAGCAGGCCGCGAATCCTACCGGCGACCACCGCCGCGCAGGCGCCGGTGCCGCAGGCCAGAGTCTCGCCGGCGCCGCGCTCGTAGACCCGCAATCGCACCAGGTCACGACGCAGGATCTGCAGGAAGCCTGCGTTGACCCGCGCAGGGAAGCGCGTGTGGTGCTCGATCATGGGTCCCCACCGCGCGACCGGCGCCCGGTCTAGATCCTCGACGACGACCACGGCATGCGGGTTTCCCATCGATACCGCCGATATCTCCAGCGCCTCATCGCCGATTGACAGAGGATAGACCTTCGCCTGCTTCGGGGCGACAAAGGGTATCTGCGCCGGGTCCAGACGCGGGCGTCCCATGTCCACGGTGACCCGACCGTCGTCCTCGATCCGCAGCTGAATGTCACCGGCCGCGGTCTCCACGTTGAGAATATGCGACTGCGTCAGACCCTGATCGATGACGTAGCGCGCGAAACAGCGCGCGCCATTGCCGCATTGCTCGACCTCGCCCCCGTCGGCGTTGAAGATACGGTAGCGGAAGTCGAGCCCCGGGTGGCGAGCGGGTTCGACCATCAGTATCTGGTCACAACCCACCCCGAAGTGGCGGTCGGCGATGTGTCGTAGCTTGTCCGGGTCAACGGGTACGGACTGGCGGATCGCGTCGATCACGACGAAGTCGTTTCCGAGTCCGTGCATCTTGGTGAAACGCAGCCTTTCCTGTCGCGGGGGCATAGACGGGGTCTAGGGTTTGCTTGTGGATCCCGCCGGGTTCTGCGGGGCGCAGGTTCCGCGGCTCGCTCGAGCGTATTGGTGCATGATCCCTGAGCGTAGCAACGCCATTCGACATTGTCTAATCCGCACCGTCGCGACGGAACCCCCACGTGGAATGCGCTAGAATGCGCGCAACCTGCGGTGACCGCGACCTGTATCGGCGCTGCCCGGGCAGACACCCGGATCCACTATTACCGAGGAGAGTCACATGGCAAAGATTGCCCCCAAAGAGATTCAACTGCACACGAAATCGAGGATGCTCGAGATCCGGTTCGAGGACGGTGCGCATTTCGAACTGCCCTGCGAATACCTGCGTGTGTATTCTCCATCCGCCGAGGTCCAGGGACATGGTCCGGGTCAGGAAGTGCTGCAGATCGGGAAGGAGGACGTCACTATCACCGCCGTTGAACCGGTCGGCAACTACGCCGTCAAGCTGGTTTTCGACGACGGGCACGACTCCGGGCTGTACTCCTGGGACACCCTCTATTCCCTGGGGGCGAACCAGGAGGAAAACTGGCGTCACTACCTGAACCGACTCCGCGAGTCGGGGCACGACCGACAGACACAGGCCCACTGAAACCATCGATGGGTCGTGGGTATTGCCCGATCGCGATGATCAGGTGGCTACGAGCGAGATGAGCGATAAGAACGACAAGCGACCGGAGACGACGCATTTCGGGTATCGGCGCGTGCCCGCCACGGAAAAGGCCGGCAGGGTGGCGGAGGTGTTTCATTCGGTCGCCCAGCGTTATGACCTGATGAACGACATGATGTCGTTCGGTATTCACCGGATATGGAAACGCTACACCCTGGAGATTGCCGCGCCACGACCCGGCGAGCGCATCCTCGACCTGGCCGGCGGTACGGGTGATCTCGCCGCCAATTTCGCCAGACGCGTCGGCGCCGACGGTCGGGTCGTTCTATGCGATATCAACGCATCGATGCTGGAGGTCGGCCGCACCCGGTTGACCGACCGAGGGATCGCGGGCAACCTCAGTTATGTCCAGGCCGACGCCGAGCGACTGCCCTTCGCCGAGGGAAGTTTCGACTGCGTCACCATCGCCTTCGGATTGCGCAACGTGACCCACAAGGATATCGCGCTACGTTCCATGCTGCGCGTGCTCAGGCCCGGCGGGCGAGCGCTGGTACTGGAGTTCTCCAGACCGGCTCGTTGGCTCTCGCCCTTTTACGACTGGTATTCGTTCAACGTCCTGCCGCGCCTGGGCAGCGCCGTAGCCGGGGATGCCGCAAGCTACCGGTATCTGGCCGAGTCGATCCGCAAACACCCCGATCAGGACTCGTTGCTGGCGCAGATGCGCGAGGCCGGATTCACCAATAGCGATTACTTCAACCTCAGCGCCGGGATCGTCGCCCTGCACCGGGGATATCGGCCGTGATGGAACGCCGGCCAACGGTGTTGCCGTGATTCTGCCCGGCCCCGTCTGTGATGTCCTGACGGCCGCGATCGACGCGTGGCTCGCCCTGGATCCGGATGCACGCGGACGGCTGGCGCCGCTGGCCGGGTGGCAGGTGGAAATCGAGATCACCGGGCTTGATCTGAGGTTCTGCATCGCACCGCTGGAAAGCGGACTACGTATCCTTCCCAGTTGCATCGGGGAGCCCGACGCCAGGATCTCCGGCCCCCCGATGGCGCTTTTCCGCGCGGGTGCGGCGGGTGAGGACAGCGCGGCCGCCGTCAGCCGGGGCGAACTCACGATCAGCGGTAATGTCGAGGTGGCGCGAGACCTGGAGGCGTTGCTGCGTGCGATCGACATCGACTGGGAAGAGCTGCTCGCCAGGCGCGTCGGAGACGTACCGGCACATCAGGTGGGAAACGTGGCGCGGGGCCTGACGGGCTGGGGCAGGCGGGTTGGCAACTCCCTGCGCGCCGATGTCTCGGACTATCTCAGGGAGGAGTCCGGGTTGTTGCCGACGCGAATCGAGATCGACGCCTTCATGGACGAGGTAGACGCCCTTCGCAGTGACGCAGATCGTCTGGAGGCCCGGGTCGAGCGGATCGTGATGGGCCGCACGGAAGATCGCGGGCACTGAGCGGGTATGCTGCGACCCGCACAGGTTCTGCGTCTGGCGCATATCAACATCGTGTTGCTGAGGCATGGGCTGGACGAGGTGGTGTTCGCCATCCACCTGTTTCGCCCGGTGCGGTTCCTGATGTACCTGGCGCCTTGGCACTGGTTCCGTCGTAACCGGCAACCACGCGCGGTGCGAATCCGTCTGGCACTGGAAGACCTGGGACCAATCTACGTCAAGTTCGGACAGATGCTGTCCACACGCCGTGACCTCCTGCCGGACGACATCGCCGACGAACTGGCCCGCCTGCAGGACCGCGTCCCTCCCTTCCCCGGCGTGCAGGCCCGAGAGGTCATCGAGAGGGCCTATGGTAAGCCGGTCGGCGAGGTGTTCGCGCAATTCGACGAGCGCCCGCTGGCCTCGGCCTCCATCGCCCAGGTCCATCCCGCGGTGCTGAATGACGGGACGCAGGTCGTCATCAAGGTCCTGCGCCCCAATGTCGAACCGGTCATCCGACGGGACATCGGTTTGATGTATGTGATCGCCGGGCTCGCCGAGCGCTACTGGCGCGATGGCAAGCGACTCAGGCCCCGCGAGGTCGTCGCCGAGTACGAAAAGACCATCCTCGACGAGCTCGATCTGATGCGCGAAGCCGGCAACGCCAGTCAGCTGCGCCGCAACTTCGCAGGGTCCCCGGACCTGTATATCCCCGATGTCTACTGGCCATACGTGCGCAAGGAGGTCATGGTGATGGAACGTATCGAAGGCGTGCCCATCGCCGACATGGCGCAGTTGCGCGAGCGTGGAGTCGACTTCAAGAAGCTCTCGGCGCGGGGTGTCGAGATCTTCTTCACCCAGGTCTTCCGGCACAATTTCTTTCACGCCGACATGCACCCGGGGAACATCTTCATCTCCTACGATCACCCCGAGGACCCCCAGTACATGGCGGTGGACTTCGGCATCGTCGGGACGCTTTCGCAGGCCGACCGGCGCTATCTGGCCGAGAACCTGATGGCGTTCTTCAATCGGGACTATGCGCGCGTCGCCGAGCTGCACCTGGAGTCCGGGTGGGTGCCGCGCGAGACCCGGGTCGACGAGTTCGAATCCGCCATCCGCACGGTGTGCGAACCGATCTTCCAGCGACCGATCAGCGAGATCTCGCTGGGCCACTTCCTGCTGAAGCTCTTTCAGACCGCACGGCGCTTCAACATGGAGGTTCAGCCGCAGCTCGTCCTGTTGCAGAAGACGCTGCTGGCCATCGAGGGCCTGGGACGCCAGCTCGATCCCGAACTCGATCTGTGGCAGACAGCGAAGCCCTTCCTCGAGCGCTGGATGAGCGAGCAGATCGGCGTGCGGGCCCTGATCCAGGGGCTGCGCACGCAGTTGCCTCGCGTCGCCGAACGCCTGCCCGAGATGCCTGAACTGATCTACTCGCTGGTGCGAAGGGCCGAAGCGGGTGAGGTGCGCTCGGAGTGGTTCGGCGCCGAACTGCGGGCCCTGCGCGAGGAACTCGCGCGCGCCAACCGCCGCACACTCATGGTCGTTAGCGGGGCGCTGGCGCTGGTGGTTGCCCTGCTCCTACTCAAGTAGCGCCCGAGCGATCTGATAGAATTCCGCCCATGGACGTTTCCTCGATCCTGGAACCCCTGAACGACGCACAGCGAGAGGCCGTGACCTCGCCGCCCGCGCCCGTCCTGGTGCTCGCCGGGGCGGGTAGCGGCAAGACCCGGGTGCTGGTTCACCGCATCGCCTGGCTCTGCCGGGTGGAGGGGGTCTCTCCCTACGGGGTCCTCGCCGTCACCTTTACCAACAAGGCCGCTGCGGAGATGCGCAACCGCGCCGAGGCGCTGATGCAGACACCTCCCGGCGGCATGTGGGTGGGCACCTTCCACGGCATCGCGCACCGCCTGCTGCGCGCGCACTGGGAGGAGGCCGGGCTCCCGCAGTCGTTCCAGATCCTCGATTCCGAGGATCAGTTCCGCATGATCCGTCGGGTCCTGAAGGGACTGGAGCTCGACGAGGCACGCTGGCCTCCGAGGCAGGCCCAGTGGTTCATCAACGCGCGCAAGGACGAAGGGATACGACCCGGTGCGATTCCCGACAGCGGCGACTATGCCACGCAACAGTGGGTCCGGTTCTACAGCGCATACCAGGCCGCCTGCGACCGGGCCGGTCTGGTGGATTTCGCCGAGCTGCTGCTCCGGGCGTACGAGTTGCTTCGGGATCGGCCAGAACTGCTGGGGCACTACCGCAGGCGCTTCCGCCACATCCTCGTCGACGAGTTCCAGGACACCAACACCATCCAGTACGCCTGGCTGAGGCTGCTGTCCGGGGGTGAGATCCCGGTCTTCGCGGTCGGCGACGACGACCAGTCGATCTACGGCTGGCGCGGCGCTCGGATCGAGAACATCCAGTCGTTTACGCGTGACTTTCCCGGCTGTCTGACCGTCCGCCTGGAGGAGAACTACCGTTCCACCCGAACGATTCTGGACGCCGCCAACGGTCTGATCCGAAACAACGCCGAGCGGCTGGGCAAGACGCTCCGGACCAGCGGGGATGCTGGTGATCCCATCCTGCTTTACGTGGCTTACAACGAGCGCGACGAGGCGCGATACGTCGCCGAAAAGCTGCTCGAAATGACCGGCGAGGGCAACCTCGCCCGCAGCGAGTTCGCGGTGCTGTATCGGTCCAACGCCCAGTCCCGGGTATTCGAGGAGGCGTTTCTCGAACGGGGGATCCCCTACCGGGTCTACGGCGGGCTGCGCTTCTTCGAACGCGCGGAAATCAAGGACGCCCTGGCCTATCTCAGGCTGATCGTGAACCACGATGACGACGCCTCATTCGAACGGGTGGTCAACCGCCCCACCCGGGGGATCGGCGAGCGGACACTGGCGATACTCAGGGACCGGGCCCGCGAACGTGACCTGAGCCTGTGGCGGGCCGCCGGCGAGGCGCTTACCGAACATCTCCTGGCGGCGCGGGCAGCCGGCGCGGTGCGCGGGTTTCTTTCCCTGATCGAGGTCGCTGCCGTGCGCATCGCCGCCCTGCCGCTCGCCGAACAGATCGATCACGCCATTGCGGTCAGCGCGCTGAAGGAGCACTACGAAAAGGAAGGGGCCGAGCGCGGGCAGGCACGCATCGAGAACCTCCAGGAACTGGTCTCGGCGGGCAGCAACTTCAATTTCGACCCCGAGCTGCACGGCGACCTGCCGCGCCTGGAGGCATTTCTCGCGCACGCCGCACTGGAGGCCGGCGAGGGACAGGGCAGTGAGGGCGAGGACTGTGTGCAGCTCATGACCCTGCACTCCGCCAAGGGCCTCGAGTTTCCCGTGATCGTGATGTCGGGCATGGAAGAGGGCGTGTTTCCCCACCGGATGTCAGCCGAGGAGCCGGGCCGTCTCGAGGAGGAGCGCCGGCTATGCTATGTCGGCATCACCCGCGCGAAACGGCAACTGATCCTGACCTGTGCCGAGACGAGGCGACATTACGGGACCGATCAGTACAACCCCCCGTCGAGCTTCTTGAGGGAAATCCCGTCGGAGCTGATTCGAGACGTTCGATACGGCACGATGCGTACCGCCGGGATTGCCGGTGGTGGCGTACGCGAGACGGGAGACAGCGAACTCAGGGTGGGGCAGCGCGTGTTGCACAACAATTTCGGCGAGGGGGTCGTGCTCGGCGCCGAAGGGGCGGGTCGTAGCGCCCGGGTCCAGGTGAATTTCGAGAATGTAGGGGCCAAGTGGCTGGTATTGGAGTACGCCGGGCTTCAGCAGATTTGATCTCCGGAACCGCGTGTTAGACTAGGGAGGACCAATGCGAAGACGTGCTTTCCTAAAATCCGCTGCCTTTGGTACGGCGGCCGCAGGTGGCGTGCTGGCAGGGTGCTCACCGCAGACCTCCCAGGCTCCGCAACCGGGCGGCGGCAAGGTCGAATCCCTCGATTGGAAGATGGTGACAACCTGGGAAAAGGGTTTTCCGGGGCTGGGGACGGGGGCGGAGTTCCTGGCGCAGTTGATCGAGGAGATGTCCGGCGGACGGATCCGGGTCAAGGTCTATGGAGCGAACGAGCTGGTTCCGCCGTTCGAGATCTTCGACGCCGTCTCCCGCGGCGTGGCCGAACTGGGTCACGGCTCGGCCTATTACTGGAAGGGCAAGAACGAAGCGTTGCAGTTCTTCTCCACGGTGCCCTTTGGTCTGACCGGCATGGAGATGAACGCTTGGCTGTACCATGGCGGTGGAATGGAGCTGTGGCGGGAGGCGTATGCCCCGTTCGGTCTCATTCCGACGGCGGCGGGCAATACGGGCGTTCAGATGGGGGGCTGGTTCAATCGGGAGATCAACTCCGTTGAGGATCTCAAGGGCCTGAAGATGAGGATTCCCGGCATGGGCGGTGAGGTGCTGAAGCGTGCCGGCGGGATACCCGTCAATCTGCCGGGCGGGGAGCTGTTCACCTCCCTGCAGACTGGCGCCATCGACGCTACCGAGTGGGTCGGACCCTACAACGACCTCGCCTACGGGTTCTACAAGGCCGCCAGGTATTATTACTACCCCGGCTGGCACGAACCCGGGACCACCCTGGAGTGTTTCATCAATGCGGAGGCCTTTGAGGCGCTGCCCCCTGATCTGCGCAGTATCGTGCTGAACGCGGCGCGGGTGGCGAATCAGGACATGCTCGCCGAGTACACCGCACGCAACAACGATGCCCTGGACACCCTGTTGAACGAGCACAAGGTGGACTTGCGGCGGTTTCCCGACGACGTGATCGAGCAATTGCGCAAGCTCTCTAAGGATGTCGTCGAGGAAGAGGCGCGCAAATCGCCGCAGGCCGCCCGTATCGCCGAGTCTTATCTGACCTTCTGGGAAAAGGTCATGCGCTGGCACGACGTCTCCGAACGCGCTTATCTCAACGCCCGGGCCGCCGATGGCTGAGTACCGCCGCGATTCGTGTCGCCTCCGTTGCCCGGTACGAATCGCCGCGGCAATCCTTCCATGGTCTACACCCGGATAGGTTCGGGTAACTACGTATTCCCGAAACGCCTCCACAGTCCCTGATCAGCCGAAATGAAAGAGCTTCAATAGAAGGCGACCGTCCCCTCGAAGGAGCCAGACGAATCGGAATAGTCGTTCACGGCATCCTAGGAGCCTGTCGGACTGAGGATTAATCTACTGCGCTGATGGGAGCTCGGCTCAAATGCCCCCGATTTTTCGTTGCGTAGGCCCACTATGCGCCTCGAAATCGTGAACATTCGATCTCGCTCTCCCATCATGCTCGCTACGATCACCTAAGTCCGACAGGCTCCTAGCGCACGACCCCGAGTGTGTTCTGGCCGACGGCGGTGTCGCAGTTGCTGAGAGAGATGGCGGGCGGATCGATCGAAACCATGAAAGGTGCGACCCGTTTCAGCGCGGTCAATCCGAGGATGCATCGGGAATTGCCGGGCAGCACGGCGACCTCCACATTGGAAATCTTGCAGCTGCCGCCGATCTCCAGGGAATCCACCATGTAGATCGGGACGACGACCTTCTTGCCGTCGGCCAGGGTCGCGGAGACGTTACGAATGTGGCGGGCGAGCCCCTTTTTCTTCAGCTTCTCCAGCGTTTTTTCGTTGATCGCCGTGTAACCCGCGCCGGTGTCGACCAGGAGATCGATCTCGCCCTGTCCGGCGATTCGCCCCTGGACATAGTAGGTGGAAATTCCTTTGTCCAGCAGCGGGACATGTGTCGACAATTCCTCCGAGAATGCCGTGTCAAGGCAGAAGAACCCCGCTGTCGCCAGGAGCAGGGCCCGTGGAAGCCGGGAACCGCAGTGGGTGTCGACACCCGAGACAAGGGCGGGGAGGGAGGATCGGGACGGTGATATTGTGTTGTCCATCCTGGATAACCGGGCGTGCTAGCTGCCCGGCAAACCCGGACCGGGGGGAGAGTTGCTGCCGATGCATACCCGGAATTGCACCAGGCCGGAATATCGTGCACGGGAATTGACGACACTTGCCATCGGCGGGATCGGGCGGTGGCTGCCCGAGTGAGGTCCGCAGTGGGAGCGAAGCGGTATTCCTGAATCTCTACTGGATCTTCCCACGATGCACCTCGATTGGCGGATACGGGCTCACACTGACCTGCCCCGCTGGCGATATCTTCTTGCCTGCTATCGACGGAAAGAAGAAATTCCAATTAAAAACAGCTCGTTGAGATGTGTTTATCCTTTGTTTAGTGTTTCGGGACAGGCGCGACCGGCGATCCTACAACACTCGAATCGCTGAAAACGCCGCGAATACTGCTGCAGCTTATAGCACAGGCGCACCGGTGAGGCCAAAGGCGTTGGATCGGTTTATCGAGGACTTCGAGGCGGCGCGCCACGCGCACGGGGACAATCTGGCGATGAGGTGACGCCCGTAGTCCAGCCGTGTTTGCCGTGCCCGTCTGGCACCGGGGTCAGAACAGCGTATAGATAAAGGGTGCAACGGCAGAGCCCTGGGCAAATATCAACAGTCCTCCCAGCAGCAGCATCACGAGGACGATCGGCAGCAGCCAGAATTTCTTGCGTTCCTTCATGAACGCCCATAGGTCTTTGAGAAGGTCCAGCATCAGAAGGGTCTCTCCAGATTTTCCATTTTCGGTTGCCTGCTGCGGACGCGGTAGCTTTGCGCGTTCCTGTCGAACCGGCGCGACATCGGGTCCTTTCTTAAGGACCGCATGACGAGACCCATCGGCAGGAAGATCCCGAAGAACAACACCCCCAGGATCAGGCGCTGATTGATCCAGCCGACGACATCGCCGATCTTCATCCACACCCAATAGATCGGCCCGAGTGCCCCGGGTGCGGCGAGTCCGAGCCCGACGAACACGGCCGCGGCGATCCACGGCCAGACGGGCAGGCCAAGATCCCAGATCCACGGGATGAGCAGGCCGAAGAACAGGACCAGCATGGCGCCCATGATCAGCCCGAACTGACGCAGTCGTATCTTGTCGGCGGTAGGTTTTAGGGCATTCATTGTCGCTGCGTATGGGTCAATCCAGCTCGAACTCGTCCTTCCAGGATTCGTCCTTCTCGATGTCGGGCTGGTCGGTCTTGGCCAGCAGGAAATTTTCCACCACCAGATAGTCCATTTCGGTGCGCATGAAGCAGCGCCAGGCGTCCGTCGGGGTGCAGACGATCGGTTCGCCGCGCACGTTGAACGACGTGTTGACCAGTACGGGACATCCCGTGCGGGCCTCGAATGCCTTCAGCAGGGCATGGTAGCGCGGGTTGGTTTCGTCGTGCACCGTCTGAATACGGGCCGAGTCGTCCACGTGCGTGATGGCGGGCAGTTTCGAGCGCGGCACATTGAGTTTGTCGATCCCGAACAGATTCTGCTGCGCCTCGGCGACGGGGAGTCGTATCGACGCCTTTACCGGCGCGACCAGCAGCATGTAGGGGCTGGGGCGGTCCTGGTCGAAGTAGTCCGCCACCCGCTCGGCGAGGATGGACGGGGCGAAGGGACGAAACGACTCGCGATACTTGATCTTCAGGTTCATGACCGACTGCATCTTTGTCGAACGCGGGTCACCGATAATGGAGCGCGCACCCAGGGCCCGGGGACCGAACTCCATGCGTCCCTGAAACCAGCCGACGACATGGCCGGCATCGAGTATCTCGGCCAGACACGGCATCAGCGCCTCGTCGTCCAGTTCCTGATAGACCGACCCCTGTGCGTCCAGTTGCGCCCGGATGTCATCCGGTCCATAGCGCGGCCCGAGGTAGGATCCGCGCATCCGGTCCGGTCGTTCGACGCGGCGCTTGGCGTTGTCGAGTCCGTACCGGGCGACCAGTGCCGCACCGAGTGCGCCGCCGGC
>JAJDOJ010000131.1 GCA_022340215.1 Gammaproteobacteria bacterium | reverse complement strand
ATACCAGATTGCGCCGGATTTTCGTTCGTCATCAAGGCGCGACATCAGGCGCATAGTCTAACTATGTCACTGTTGTCGCAACACAGAGGACGGACGAAAAGACAAGCAGGATGGTATGTCATTTGACAGAAATCGCCTTAGTCTGACGGCTCGCGCGTCAGGTTGACAGTACCCACCCATTAGACAACGGCCCCAGAAAGGGGCCGCTTGTCCACGTTTGCTATCACCTAATGTCAATTGGCTCTGATAATACCGCAGGCATCGCGCGCACCACCGGCACAGCCCTTCTTGAGATCACTCTCCTGATTGCAATAGGTGTCCTCGTTGGTATGAATGATGACGGCGCTGCCGTCCTCGTCCAGTATGCTCAGCCGACCGGCAGAGAGGGTAATGCGATTGGTCGTATGCGTCATGGTCCCCTTGCCATTTTTTACTTCGATATTGATGAGGTCGCCCATATGGTAAGGGTGGTTGATGTCATTGGCGGGAACCGAGTCGCCCGCGCTGTCCGGCCGCGTTTCACCGAAAGGCCCTGGGTCATGGTGCCCCTTGGCGGCGCTGCAGGGTTCACAGGCGCCCGTCTCGTGGATGTGTACTGCATGCTTGCCGTCGGACAGGCCTTCCACCCTGAGAACCACGGTCACTTCCCGGATCCCCTCGTCAGTCATCTCTTCGGTGAGTGTTGCACTGCCGGAGATATTTGGGTCACTGCAGCCCTTGATGTCGGCCGTGGCCGTGAGATTGGCAGCTTGTCCGGGCAGTGAAAAGCAGAGCAAGGCGACTCCCCCACATAGTGAAAGACAGGCAGACCTTTCGGGCGCATTTATCATTGTGAGTCCTCCTTCCGTATTCCTTTGGTTGGGAGTGGGAGCATACACCCCGATTTGATAAGTGAGCAATCTGCAATCCGCAAGCAATAATTTTAATGGCGAACAGCCACTTACGGTTGCCGAACAGAGTCCGGTTTGGAAATGTCTACTTGCAGAAGGCTGGCATTGTCAACATGAATCAGATCAACGCTCGCTGAACAACCCCGCCGTTACTTTGGCGCTTAGTTTAAGTTGACAGTACCGTCGCCAAACCGTCCTTCCCGGCGCTTAAGACTTTGGCCGAAGCGTGGCCTGGAAATTTAGGCAACAGCGACGGATCGATTCGTAGGAGACTTCAATGCCCCGCTCGGCGTGCAGGCCCTTCACATCGCCGACGCAGGCGAAAGCGATGATCTAGCCAAATGACTTGGCTAATGATCTCCGGAGGAAACCGGTGGTGGTGAAATCGAAGTTTTCGCTTGTGCCAACGCCGAGTGTGCCGAAAGTTCCGTTAAAGTGACAATGCCCTGCGAATGTAAGGCCTGATACCTGCTATAGAAGCCGTGATTTGGATACCTCCAAAGGACAGCATGAGTCGTTGCTGAGAGAGAAAAAGGGGACCCCTTTTATAGGGCGGCTAATCAGCCGGGCGGCGCCTTCGGCTCATGGCCGTCGCTCTTGTCGCCGAGCAGGCGGCGCACCACCACGAAGAACACAGGAACGAACAACACACCGAGTAGCGTAGCGCCCACCATGCCGCCCATCACGTCGGTGCCGATGGCATGGCGACTATTGGCACCGGCGCCGGTGGAGATGGCCAGCGGCAGCACGCCGAGGATGAAGGCGATCGAGGTCATGAGGATCGGCCGAAAGCGTAGACGGCAGGCCTCCAGCGTGGCCTCGAGCAGGCCGCGACCCTGCTGGCGCATGGTGTTGGCGAACTCGATGATCAGGATGGCATTCTTGGCGGACAGGCCAATCACCGCGATGAGTCCGACCTTGAAGTAGACGTCGTTCTCCAAGCCCCTCAGCCAGGTGAAGGTGAGCGCACCCAGCACGCCGAGAGGCACCACCAGCATCACGGCCACCGGGATCGACCAGCTCTCGTAGAGGGCCGCCAGCGCCAGAAACACCACCAGCAGCGACAGGCCGAAGAGGATGGGTGCCTGCTGCCCGGAGATGATCTCCTGCAGCGACTGGCCGGACCATTCGTAGCCGATGCCCTGGCCCAGATCCTGTTGGACGATCTTCTGCATCGCGTTCATTGCCTGTCCGGAGCTGTAGCCCGGCGCGGCGGAGCCGTTGATCTGAACAGCCGGGTGGCCGTTATAGTGGTCGAGCGTCGGGGGGCCAATGGTCCAGCTCGAGGATACGACGCTCGAGAGCGGCACCATGTTGTCGATGTCGCCGCTGCTGGCAGGGATGTAGTAGCGGCTGAGATCTTCGGGGCGGCTGCGGTAGTCGGCATCGGCCTGCAGCAGGACTTTCAGCACCCGGCCCTGGTAGTTGAAGTCGTTGGCGTAGACCGGCGCCAGCATCAGCCGGATGGCGTCGTAGATGTCCGGCAGCGACAGCCCCATGGACTTCGCCTGCACCCGATCCAGGTTGAGATGCAACTCGGGGGCGTCTTCGAGCTGGTTGGGCCGCACCCCGGCCAACACCGGATCGGCGGTGGCTTCGCCGAGCAGGGTATTACGGGCCTGTATCAGCCGGTCGTGGCCTAGACCGGCACGATCCTCGAGGCGGAAATCGAAACCGCCGAAGCGGCCCAGGCCCCGTATGGTGGGCAAATTGATGACGAACATGCGCGCGCCTTTGATGGACTGAAGCGCGCCATTGGCCCATTGAATAATGGCATTGATTTGTTGATCGGCGCCGCGGCGCTCGCTCCAGTCCTTCAGGCGAATGAATCCCAGGCCGACATTTTCGCCCTGACCGACGAAGCTGAAGCCAGCCACATCAAGGACCTTGTCCACCGCCGGGTGACGCTGAATGATCGCCTCCATCTGCCTTAACACCCCACCGGTACGTTCCATGTTGGCGCCGGGCGGCAGCTGAACGATCACCAGGGCGTAACCCTGGTCCTCCTCGGGGAGGAAGCTGGTGGGCAGCCTGCTGTACAGCACGCCCGCCACGCCGACCAACACGATGAAGGCGACCATCCAACGCGGCGTTCGACGGATCGAGTGCTTGACCCGCGCCAGGTAGCCTCGCGTCAGCGCACCGTAGAGCCGGTTGAAGCCGCGCAGAAATGCGTTCGGTTCGCCGTGCACCGGTTTCAGCAGGGTGGCGCACAGCGCCGGGGTAAAGCTCAGCGCCATCACAGCGGAGATGGCCATGGAGATGGCGATGGTGAGCGAGAACTGGCGGTAGATCACCCCCACGCTGCCGCCCACCAGTGCCATGGGGATGAACACCGCTGCCAGCACCGTGGTCATGGCGATTACGGCGCCGGTGATCTGGTCCATGGCCTTGCGCGTCGCCTCCTTGGGCGGCAGACCCTCCTCGGTCATGATGCGCTCGACGTTCTCCACCACCACGATGGCGTCGTCCACCACCAGGCCGATCGCCAGCACCAGGCCGAACAGGGTGAGCACGTTGATGGAGAAGCCGGCTATGTACATGCCGGCGAAGGCGCTGGTCAGCGCCACCGGCACCACCAGGGTGGGAATCAGGGTAGCGCGCAGATTCTGGAGGAACAGCAGAATCACCAGGAACACCAGCACCACGGCCTCGATCAGGGTGTAGAGCACCTCGTGGATGGAGATGCGGATGAATTGGGTGGTGTCGTAGGGTACGAGCCAGGTCACCCCAGGCGGAAAGTAGTTGTCCAGCTCGCTCATCTTGTCGCGCACCGCTGCCGCCACCTCCAGCGCATTGGCATCGGGGGACAGCAGAATAGCGAAGCCGGCGATCGGGTCCCCGTTGAGGTGCACATCGTGGCCGTAGGTCTCGGCCCCCAGATCGATACGCGCGACGTCGCTGAGGCGCACGCTGCTGCCGTCGGGATTGGTGCGCAGGATGATGTCGCCGAACTGCTCGGTGGTGGTGAAGCGGCTGGCCGCATTGACCGTGGCGCTGAAGCCCTGTCCGGGTGGGGCCGGTTCGGCGCCGATCGAGCCGGCGGCGATCTGCACGTTCTGGTCGCGCACCGCCTCCAGCACCTGAGAGGCGCTGAGGTTGTAGCCCCGCAGCTTGTCGGGGTTGAGCCAGATCCGCATGGCGTAGGCGGCGCCGAACAGGTTTGCGCCCCCCACACCGGGTAGGCGCTGGATCGAGTCGAGCACCTGGGAGGCGATCAGGTTGTTGAGCGCATAGGTGTCGAGGCTGCGGTCCTCCGAGTGGAGCGCCATCACCATGAGGAAGTCGTTATTGGCCTTGGCGACGGTGATGCCGTTCTGCACCACCTCCTGCGGCAGTCGCGGTTGGGCGATGCTGAGGCGGTTCTGCACCTGCACCTGGGCGATGTCGGGATCAGTGCCGCTCAGGAAGGTCAGGGTGATCTGCGCGGTGCCGTTGGAGCGCGATGTCGAGTCGAAATAAAGCAGATCGTCGACGCCGGTGAGCTGCTGTTCGATCACCGAGGTTACGGTTTTTTCCAGAACCTCGGCGCTGGCGCCGGGATACACGGCGCTGATGCTGATCTGCGGTGGGGCGATCGGAGGATAGGCCGAGACCGGCAGGTTGAAGATGGCTGCGGCGCCGGCCAGAGTGATCAGGATGGCCACCACCCAGGCGAAGATGGGCCGGTCGATGAAGAAACGGGGCATCGTTCAGGCGCCTCAGTGCTTGGCTGCGGTTTCCGCCGTCGGCTGGGCCGCCGGCACCGTACTGGCAGTGGTTCCCGGCTGTACCTTTTGCAGTCCTTCGACGATCACCTGGTCGCCATCGGCAAGATCTCCGGTAACGATCCAATCCGAACGGGTCATGCCCCGGGCCTCCAGACGGCGCTGGGCCACCTTGCCGTCGGCGCCGACCACCAGCGCGTAGGCGCCTTTGGCGTCTCGGGCCAGCGCCGTCTGTGGCAGCACGAACGCCTGGTCGATCGTCCCGGTCGTGAGCCGCAGATTGACGAACATACCCGGCAGCAACGAGTGATCCGGATTGGGCAGCACGGCGCGCAGAGAGATTGCACCGGTGCCGGGATCCACGTCGAGATCGGAAAAATCCAGCGTGCCGGCCTGCGGGTAGGGTTTGCCGTCGGGTAGCTCCACCTCCACGCGCGCCGCACCCGGCCCGCCGGCATGACTCTGCAGCTCCCGGAACTCCGAGACCGACAGGCTGAAGTTAACGTAGATAGGGTCGATCTGCTCGATGGTGGTCAGCTGAGTCGCCTCGCCTTGGCCTACTAGTGCCCCCTCGGTCACGAGCGCACGGCCGGCTCGCCCGGCGATGGGCGCAGTGACGGTGGCGTACCCCAAATTCAGGCGTGCGCTTTCCACATCGGCCTGAGCCTGCTTCACAGCTGCCGCCGTGCTGCGCTCGGTGGCGATTGCGTCGTCCAGGTCCTGATTGGCGATCAGCTTCTTGGCCTCCAATTTGCGAGAGCGCTTTGCGGTCGCGGCGGCATTGCTGGCATCGGCTTCCGCCTTGGCGAGGGCAGCCTCTTTGGCATGCAGAGCCGCCTCTAGCGGAGCGGGGTCGATCAGGTACAGGACCTCGCCCTGGCTCACGTCGGTGCCTTCGGTATAGACCCGCTCGAGGATGATGCCGGCCACCCGCGCCCGCACCTGCGCGACCCGGGTCGGCGCCAGTCGGCCCACCAGCTCGCGGCTGAGCGGCACCGACTGGGGATGGACCTCGATGACCGCCACTTCAGGTGGCGGGGGCGGCGCTTTCGATGAATTCTGAAGGGTTGCCTGGTTACAGGCGGCGAGCAGCAACAGGCCGGCTCCGAGCAATGCCGCACGCAGCGGTTGTTGTCTCATGAGAAATCCTTAATTGGTGCGAACGGCACCAGTACACGGGCACCACAGCAAGGTTAGGCCGCCGCCCTTGGCGATAGGTTCCGATCCCAGAAACGCGCGATTGCGAGGCGAGGCCCGGTCTCCAAGTGCCCCTAGTCTAAAGCGATTTATGTTAAATGACATCCCATCCTGATTGTCTTTTCGCACGTCCTCTGCGTTGCGGCAACCGTTCCATCGTTCGACTATGCGCCCGTTGTCGCGCCTTGATGACGAACGAGAATCCGGCGCGATCCGATATGCCATTTTCAGGAACAAGTCTGTCCATGTTGTCGCTTTCAGGTGAGAATCAATCATGCGCCATAGATATACTGGCGTATGCTCCCCTGCCAGCCGACAATGGGACCAAGAGGTTGCCATGAGCCAAGAAGACGTTGAAAGCGCATTAGACCCGATCGACTGGGCGAGACTGACGGAAGGGCGGGAGTTCTTTCCCTCACCGGCGGGGTGGGCCGACGAGGTGCTCTACTTCCTGTTCGTCGATCGTTTCTCGGATGGACGCGAGTTCGGTGGTTTTCGCGATGTGGCCGGGGCGGAGGTCGCTGGCCCCGCGGCGGAGCGGGCCACTCCCCCGTTCCACCTTGAGACAGACGCCAGCAATGTCGAGCGCGAGGCCTGGTTCGCAGCCGGCCGTCGCGGGTGCGGCGGTACCGTGGCGGGGCTCATCGACAAGCTGGGCAATCTGCGCCGCCTTGGGGTTTGCGCCGTGTGGCTCAACCCCCTGTTCCGGCAGGTCACCGGCACGGGGAGATCCGCGCCTGGGACGGGTTTCCGGAATACATGGATGGCGACTTCCTGAGCCTCAAGGATATGAGTCATGGCGAGGCCCCGCGCGACCCCGGCCTGGCCTGGGACGTGGAGGAACGCATCCGACGCTTCCGGCCGGCGGAGACCCTCAACCGGCTGATCCAGGTCTACAAATTCTGGATCGCCTGTGCGGACATTGACGGTTACCGCATCGACACCGTTAAGCAGATGGAACCGGGAGCCGTCCGCCGGTTCGCCAACGCCATCCACGAGTTCGCCCAGTCCCTGGGTAAGGAGAGCTTCCACCTCAATGGCGAGGTCACTGGCGGGCGGGCGAACGCGGTCAACATCGTTAGTACCACCGGCATCGACGCCGTCCTGGGTATCAAAGATATTCCGGATATGTTGGGATTTTCGGCGAAGGGCTGGCGCAGCCCCGGCAACCCTGATACCGACGCTCAGGGAGGGTATTTCGATCTCTTCCGCAACAGCCTGTTGGATGGGAAGTCCAGCCACCAGTGGTACTGTAGCCACGTGGTCACCCTGTTCGACGACTACGACCAGGTGGGAGTCAAACACAAGTTCCGTTTCGCCGGGCAGGGCGACGGCTACCGCTTCCTCAAGGCCGTCCTCGCCCTCAACCTGCTCGGCGCTGGTATCCCCTGCATCTATTTACGGCACCGAACAGGGGGTCGATGGGGCCGACCGCCGATCAGGCGATGCGTCGGACGCTTTCAGCGACGCTTTTCTGAGAGAGTGCGTGTTCGGCGGTCCCTTGGGGTCTATACAGAGCACCGGTCGCCACCGCTTCAATGAGGACCACGAGCTGTACCGCTTCATGGCTGCGCTGACCGCCCTGCGTCGCCGGCATATCGCCCTGCGGCGCGGCCGTCAGTATCTGCATCGGGAGGTGCATACGCCATGTGGCCAGGTTTCCGCACGCTGTTCGTCTGCATCCTTCTGGGCGCGCCGGCGCCGGGGTTCGCCGAGTTCAACGGCTGCCCTGTGTCTGCCCAGGTGTTCGCCGGCACGCCCGAGCTCGGTGCCGGTGGGCTGAGCCCGGATTTCCGGTCGTGGCTCGCCGACCACGGCTATGACCGGTTCGACTTCGCCCGCGATGACCTGGAAGGCGGGAGCTTCGGCGGGCGCCAGATGGCGGCCCAGGCGTTGCACAATCAGCCGGTGGTCTTCGTGCACGGCAACTCTGACCGGGCGGCGGGCCACAGCGCCGAGGGCCCGCTCGGCTGGACGGCCGTGATCCGGCAGTTCCTGGATGCTGGTTATACACCGGCCGAACTCTACGCGAGCACCTGGGGGCCGGCAGATCAGGACAAGGCCAGCGAGCAGGTCCACTCGGTTGATCATGTGCGGCGAATCCGCAGCTTCATGGAGGCGGTTCTGGCGTACACCGGGGCGAAGCAGATGGACGTGATCGCCCATTCCATGGGGGTGACCCTGGCGCGCCGCGCCATCCTGGGTGGAGAACTCGACGGTCAGGAACTCGGGCCACCCTTGACCGATCGCATTGACACCTTTGTCGGCATCGCGGGTGCCAACCGGGGTCTGGCAACCTGCGTCTTTGCCAGGCGTCTCCCCACCTGCTCGGATCACAACGGATTATTTCCCGGTTATACCCTGATCTGGGGCGTAACAGGACTGTCTGATTACCTCGCAGAACTCGAGGCGCGGTCGGGCTTCGAAGGCGCCCACGTCTACAGCATCTGGTCACGGGCCGACCAGCTCATCGGTTTCGGCGGGCTGGTCTACGGAGAGTACACCTCGCGAATCCCGGGTCAGGAGGGGGAGAAGGTCTATGCGGGCAATCCTTACGGGCATTTTTGCGTTCGCGACCTCAGCGCTGGCGTGCAGCTGGAAATGGTGCGCAACCACCGCTTGCCGCCATAACCCGTGTGACCGGGCGTGTCACTGGTGGCTCGCGGAAATCAGCGCCAGCAAGAATTAGTCACGCAAACTCGCCCGCCCGATATTCTGCGTATCGGTTCCGAACCAGATGGCATCTGTTTGCGGGTCGAACACCATGTGTCGTACCGAGCGGCCACCGCTGGGGATGTCGGTCTGACTGAAGAATTTCTCTGTTGCCGGATCAAAGCCGACAAACCGGTTCGGCTGTGGAATGGTTTCCACGAACCAGGCCCGGTCCCTGTTGTCGACGGTCATCGCATATGGCCCGGCTTGTTTGCTCGGGGTCTTCCATTCCCGGATCCTGTCTGTCTCGGGGGAGTAACTTCCCAGATAGCCCTGCGCGTAGTCGACGTACCAGATTTGCCCGTCACTTGTTCTACCAATGCGGCGTGGTCGGGCATCCTCGCGGGGCAGATCGATCTCCGTCAGCTCCATGGTTTCGGGATCAACGGTCGCGAGCTTGTTCGTGCCTAACAGGGCAATCCAGGGCCGGCCCTTGGGATCACTGATAATGCCGTAAGGCGATTGCCGGA
>JAJDOJ010000130.1 GCA_022340215.1 Gammaproteobacteria bacterium | reverse complement strand
TTTTGCTCCTCGCACTGACGATAACGGGCTGCGCCACTTTCGAGCCCCGCCCGATCGACGAGGTGCCCTTCATGGAAAGGGCGCAGACCCAGGTGCAGGACAACCTGACGGTGACGGTCGCGCTCCCCGCACGCGAAGAGGCCACCCAGATCTACGGTGTCGACCCTGCCAAGAAGGCCATGCAGCCGGTGTGGATCGAGGTGAAGAACGATCGCGATCACCCCGTCTGGTTCCTGCCATCGGGCCTTGACCCGTCCTACCCTTTCAGTTCCTCGACGTCGACATCATCTCGCGCGAAGCAGCCAACAGCTTTACGTCCATCTTGGTGGACCCTGCGTTCAAGGGCGACTTCGCCCTGGTCGATTTCGACACGCTGTACAAACACCGGCAGCGATACCTGACCCTTTTTGCATTCCGACATGGAATCGTGGCGGGATGAGGTTCGAAAACCCGCCGCGTCCCGTGGCTGGTTCGATACGCAATACCGCGCTGACTACAGGGCGTCAACGCCTAAGGCGATTTCTGTCAAATGACACACCATCCTGCTTGTCTTTTCGTCCGTCCTCTGTGTTGCGACAACCGTTACATAGATCGACTATGCGCCTGTTGTCGCGTCTTGATGACGAACGATCCCGGCGCGGCGCTGTCCCTGCTTTGCTTGGGCACCGGTCTTGGGCTTCCTGCCCAAGCCGTTCACTGCTTCGCAGTTCACCCGGCGCGATCTGGTACGCCATTTTCCGGCAATCGCCTAACTCCAGAAACCGAGGGTCCGCTCGATGACCCAGAACGCGGCGAGCGATCCGATCATATAGGCCGCAGGCGCGGATACCATGGTGGCTGCGCTCCAGGCGTTCGTGAATGTCCTGCCGGTGACCCGGACACGGGTCTGCTTGACGGACCAGAGCAGGAGAAATACCGCGGCGATGAACAGCAGTTGTCCGGCCTCGACGCCGATGTTGAAAAAGGCCAGCGCCAGGGGAATGGCGTGCTCCGGCAGACCGATCTCGCGCAATGCCCCGGCAAACCCTAGACCGTGCAGCAGGCCAAAGACGAAGGCCACTACCCAGGGGGCCCGCGCGGCAAGGCCCGGGTGTCCCTGTCGGGTATGCAGGATCTCTGCCGCGACGAATAAGATGCTGAGCGCGATCGCGGCCTCCACCGGGGCTTGTGGTAGCTGTACCCAGCCGAGCGTTGCGGCGACCAGCGTGATGCTGTGCGCAACGGTAAACGCGGTCACCGTGCCGATCAGCCGCGGCCAGCTGCGCACCAGGAACAGCAGGGCGAGCACGAACAGCAGGTGATCGATGCCGAGCAGGATGTGTTCGATACCCAGACCCAGATAGGTGGTGATGACCTCGGTGGTACTGCTCGAGGCGGAAATCGTGAATGATGGTTGCGCGGGCGTCAGGCGTACGGTCTGCGTCGTGCCGTCCGCCCGATTGAAACGGGCGAGGACATCGGTTCGGGTGGCAGGCAACCCCTCGATGCTCACCTCGCCACCGGTCAGGGTCTCGTCGCAGGTCACGCGCCACCGCTCGAGGTAACCACCCCCCATGAATCGGGTACTCGGCTCGGTACCGCTGCAGGTCTCCGGGAAAAGCACGTAAAGCCCGAGCCGTCGTTCGCCCTTGGCCGGGACCTTCCACAGCACGTCGTAGTGCCCTTCGTCGAATTCGCTGATCTCCAGGTAACCGGGGCGGACCTCGTGTGCCGACACGTTCCGGATGCCAGGCGTCAGCAGCAAAACGACAACGGCGAAACGCGATATCGCGCGGAGCCCCTTGCTCATGGCTTGCGGGCCGCGAGCGGTGGCGCCTTGCCGATCTCCGGCAGGTAGATCTCGACACGGTAGCGTTTGCGCAGCGCGTCGTAGAACAGTTCGTTGGCTTCGAGCCGGCGGTCCGCCAACCAGTCACGTTCCACCGCGCGGCGGATCTCGGTGAGCGCGGGCAGACGGGACGGCACTCGGTCGGTCACCCGAACGAGGTGCAGGCCGAAACTCGAGGTGTAGGGCCCGCTCCATGTCGCTTCGGGTGCGCTTTCGATGGCCTCTACCAGTTGACTGCCAAAGGTGGCCGAGATTTCGCTTGACGTGGCGGCCTCGAGCGTGGCGGGCAACAACGTCGGGTCACCGAGCGTCTCGACGTCCATCTCCTGCGAGTTGAGCCTTTCCAGCAGGCTGGAAGCCCGCTGATGCGCATCGTCGCCTGACCGCTCGGGGTTAAAGTAGATTTGCTCGAAGCTCGTGGTCGCCGGCTTACGGTACAAGTCGGTGTGTGCGTCCAGCCAGTCCTGCAACTCAGCGACCGTCGGGGTCTGCATTTCGGCGAGGTCCGCGTTCAGAAACTCCATCTTCTGGCGCATGCGACGGCGGATGACCAGATCGTCCTGGTCGAGACCGAGGGACAGCGCCTCGCGGTAGAGGACCTCTTCCTTGACGAAGTCCTCGGCCAGTCCTTCCAGCTCCGCCCGGGTCGGCGGGCGCATCCAGGTACGCTGGAACTGTTCGGCAAGGCGGGAGATCTGCTGTTCATCGACGATGATCCGGTCGCCCCGCCTGCTTTCGTCGTTGTTGACCATGGCGTACAGGGCGAACAATCCGGCGCCCAGTACGAGAAAATGCAGTAACGGTTCGCGGATGAGCTGCGATAGAACACCGGGATTTCCTGAGTTCATTATTTCCCTGTCACATTTTTCCTCCCCCCTGGCAGGGGGAGGTCAGGAGGGGGGCGAGACTGTCGATCGGCACCGTACCCGTCCTGGGGTTTCACCCCCATCCCGGCCTTCTACCTCGAGGGGGGAAGCGCCCAGGTGTCAGCCCTTCGGCGTGTACCAGATCGGCGAGGTGTAGGCGCGTTCCTGGGTGGTCATCTTCGCCTCCTTAGGCATCTCGATATCGAAACGCAGGGCCTCGTAGGCGGTCCAGCGAGGGGTGGGGATCTCGATGACGCGCGCGTAGTAGAAGGCACGCTGCTCCGGGTCGAAGTCGGGGTCGGTCCAGGTCGTGATCAGTTCGGGGTCGCCGATGGTGTTTGTCCAGGTAGCCTTGACGACATCGACGGTGTCGCCGACCGGGGCCTTGCAGCGGCCGTCGGCGTCGATGGTGCGCCCGTCCGAGACGGCGACATCGTAGACCCTTTCCATGGCGTTGCCGTCGTCGCCGACCCAGCCCTTGACGATCTGGATGCGGTCGAGATTTCCGCTCATGGCGTCCTTGCGTGCGGCGACCAGGAAGGTCGGGGACTTGCCCTGCGGGGCGCTGCGCAGATCGCCGCCCATGGGCACGCCCTTGCTGTAGCCTGCCTGGGCAGGGAGGCGGGTCTGCGCGTCGTCTTCGGTGAAGTCCCAGCCGCCGAAGAAGCGCACGATCATGCGCGGGCCGGTGGTCGCGTAGGTCTCGCGCCGGGCCAGGGCGTCGAAGATTGCATCGCGTGTGTTTTCCTTCGCCCAGACCGCGGCATATCCGGAAGAGGCCATCTGGTATCCCATGATCTTGCCTTGCTCGCCGCCGAGCGTGACGTGCAGGGCCCGTTCCGGAGAGGGTTCCACGCCGGAGTGTTTGCCAAAGAAGTTGTCCTCCTCCACGGCCGACAGCGAGGTGTGCGAGTCGGTGCTGCCGACCATGCCGAATTTGTAGGGGTTCACGCCGAGCTTTGCCCCGTACTCGAGCCCGCGCTTGAGTCCGGAGCGGGCGTACTCGCCGGGAAGCATGTCGTCCGTTTTCGCCTCGCTCATGTCAAGGTTGCCGAGGTCCCAGGTCTCGTAATCGGCGAACTCGTCGTCGGGTGAGAGCAGGGGATGGGCCTCGCCGTCACCCTTGATCTGGGTCGCCTCGTAGAGCGGTTCCCATCGCTGTCGCCGTTCGGCATAGTCCTTCGTGATGGGCCCGCCGGAGAGCGTCTCGACGTCGAACATCATGCCGTTGGACAGGTTGCCGTTGTGGGGGATGGCCAGCAGCTCACCGCCGGTCTGCTCCTCGTAGGCCTGCATGGCCTCCCAGAGCGCCTCGGGGTCGGCGCTGTCGGCCAGCGTGAAGGGGAGGGTCCGTTCGGCCATTGCACCGCCGTCGCGGTAGATGACCACGCGGTGAAGGTTGTTGCCCTTGACCAGCGAGGTCCATTCGTAGCCGATGAATGCGGTGAACCGGCCCGGCTCGTTGTACCTTTCGGCCGCCTCGATCGTCTGCTGCCAGACGGGCTTCATCAGTTTGGGATCGTTGGTCCGCCAGGGAAACCTGCCCTGGGAGAACAGCGTAATGATCTCCAGTGCCGCGTCGACACCCTGCTGGCCGCCCTCGGCGATCATCTTGTTCCAGCGCCGACCCTCTTCCTTGTCCATCACGGCCGGATCACCGTCGGCGAACATGTCGAAGAAGCCCATACCGTCGGAGTGATCGGCGATGACGACGAAATCGAGCGGCCGGCTCAGTCGGGCGCGGTATCCCGTCGAGGAAGTTACCTCCTCGCCGCGCGTGAAGCGGTAGGCGTCGTCCAGGCCCAGCCGGTTGCCGAACGTGCCCGCGTCCATGGAAAGCGCGGTGTGCAGGTGCGTGTCGCCGAAATAGACGTTAGTCGGATACGCCCGGTTGGCGTAGGGAGAGAATTCCTTTTTCTCCGGCCTGATGGCGCCCTCCTGGGCGTAGGCAGCGGTGGTCGCGTGCAGAGGTTGGGACAGCACGAGGGCCAGGCTGAACGAGAACAACACACTGCCAATTGGAAAGATTTTCATCGCTGGTGTCTCCAAGGAACCCCAGGGCCGGATTGTTCCGGGAGACTAACAGATTGAAGGTCGGAGACAAACGGGAAACGTTACGAATACCAGTCTCGGCAGCGCAAAAGTAGATGCGATGCGAGAGGGTAGGGGGCCGTCCACGGGAGGCCCCCTGTTCTTTACATCAGTGTGACAGTCTAGATCGGTTCGAAGGTGAACTTCTGTCCGGCGACGCTGACGTCGAACATCATGCCGCCCTTGGTCTGCGTGAATACGGCCACGCCGTCGTTGAAATCGCTGTTCTTCGAGGCCCCCTTCTTGACGACGACCGCCGTTGCCTGGGCGCCGAGCTCATAGTTGCCTTCCTTGAACTTGTTGAGGGTTTCCTCGTCCTGAAAGAAGATGATCTCCCGATAGCTTTCCCCGCCGAACTGGAAACCCATGGAGAGCTGCTTGAGCGAGGTCTTTCCGATCTCCTTGCCTTGCTCGTAGACGATGCCCTTTCCGTAGGCGCCGCCGAACCCCATGCCGGCCTTGCCGACCGAAGGGAACACGGCGTAACCGTGGGCCTTCTCGAAGAAGACCTTCAGATCGGGATCGGTCAGCGTGAAGGCGGTGATGGCCGCCTGCGCCTCGGTCTCTTCGTTGGGGTCCCAGCCGGCCAGCGAGGGGTTGGCCAGCAGGAAAACCAGAATGAGCAGTCCCGCGATTGCGGCAATGCGCTGTCCCATATTGCACCTCCATAAGTAAATTAGAAAGAAATGTAATAGCAAGTTATGATGAGGCGAAACGCATCCTCGCAGAGGGGTAAGGGGTCGCGATTGACAAGCGTCAATCGCAGGGAAAAAACCTGAACCGTCGCTGGCGCTCTGGCCGATTTGTCGGCGACGCGGCCTATTCGTCCACTTCGACGATCACGCTGTCGCCGTCCCTGCCTTCGATGACGACCACCCTGCCCAGAACCGGGTGTCGTCCCGCGTGGACCGCTAGAGACGGCTGCTCCTTGACGGCAATGACCTTGATCTCGTCCATGATGTCCTTGATCAGTTGGGGATCGGAATCAACAATTCGCATGATCGGTTTCCCTGGGGTTAGCGCGGTTCAGAGCCGCCGAATGTAATCGTACCAACCGGGAACATCAAGCGGCGCTCCGCGCGGCATGCCCGGTTACTGACAACCGGGGAGGGCGCGGTTTGCCATGCGGCGGCGGCCCCCATTATGCTCGAAGTCAGTCTTTGACATAGGAAAAGGAAGAATGATTCAAGAGACAAATGTTACCTGGCACGAACATCAGATTCCCCGCGCCAAGCGAGAGGCGCTGAACGGCCACAGGGGCTGCGTGGTCTGGTTTACGGGTTTGAGTGGCTCAGGGAAGAGCACCCTGGCTAATGTCCTCGACCACAAGCTTCATCGGCGGGGGATGCACAGCGTGGTGCTCGACGGCGACAACGTTCGCCACTCCCTCAACGCCGGGCCGCCTATGCTCCTGGTGACACACGGCGAGGCGTTCGCGAAACGCTTTGGCCTGGGGTTTTCCGCCATGGACCGGGAAGAGAACATCCGTCGCATCGGGGCGGTCGCCCAGCTCTTCTGCGAGGCCGGCATCATCGCGTTGACGGCCTTCATCAGCCCCTACCGGATCGACAGGGACCGGGTACGTGACAGTCTGTCCGACGGTGAGTTCATCGAGGTGTTCGTCGATACACCGATAGCGGTCTGCGAAACGCGGGATCCGAAGGGCCTATACAAGAAGGCGCGGGCCGGAGAGATCAAGGGCTTCACCGGCATAGACGATCCCTACGAGGCCCCGGTGTCACCGGAACTGGTGCTTTCGGCGGCCGAGAAGACACCTGAAGAACTCGCGGACGAGGTGTTTGACATTCTGCAGCGCAAGGGTATCTGTCCGCCGCTGGATGACGACGTTATGGTGCCGGAGCGGGAGGGCGAGACCGTCTGACATGCCAGTGCTCGGGGCCCTTCGCTGGTTTCGGCAGACCTTACTGTACGCGACTGTACGCGACGCTCCAGAACATGCTTCGGGGGCCGTCGCGGGATCGCGCCGCAGCCATCGCCTTCTGGGCCTTTTTCAGCATATTTCCCCTGTTGATGGGGCCCCTGTCCCTGGTCGGGTTCTTTCTGCATTCGATCGATATCGAGTCCCGCCTCTACGAGACCGTCACCGGGCTCTTTCCTGCGGGCGCGTCACTCATACAAAACAGCGTCGAGACCGTGATCAGCGGCCGCGGCACCCTGAGTGTTTTCGATACGACGCAGGGAGAGGGGCGTGGGCGGCACCACAGGACACTGGTGGCCGGCATTGTCGAGGTGCGTCCTTCGGAAGAAGGCTCCGGGTCCCGACCCGAACCTGCCGTCCGGTCAGCGACCGCAGCGCCGCGGGGGACACGGGCGCGGTTTCATCGCGGGCCGCTTGCGTCTCCAGGTTATTCCGAACCGCAAGCAAGAAACGTTGGAACCGTTCGTCCTGGCCAATGTGCAACAGGGTACGGAGGCGCGAACCGACGGATGGACTGGCTACGATAACTTGCACAAGTTGGGCTATAGGCATCATCCGGATAGGCATGGTTCGAAGGCCTGCGTATCTGCCTGTTCCTGACCAAGGTCCACAACCGGGTGATCCGCCCCCGCTTCTCGCTGCTGAATAATGGCTGCCCGTAAGCCCCAAACCGCCCCATCGCATCCACCATGCACCAACTGGACCAGGCTATGGATCAACTCATTGGAGAGGCAAAACTGGCCGCTTGAAAAATTTGACTCGTTTGTAGAGATCTTGTCCACTCAAGGATTTCTAGTGGTTGAGGACCTTCTTACCCAGTCCTTCGCTATAGTCATCACGGCGTTTTTCCACCGGCCCCTTTTCCTCGATGCCGACGGCGACTCTTGCCGTATCACCGGCCGCTTCTTTGGCGGTGCATCGACCAGAAACGCCGACGGTGGTCTTCATCGCAGTACTCCTCGCGGCCTTCTTCGCCGTGCAGTCCGGGTCCACGACGCCGGCATTCGCCGTTCCGGACACCAATGACAGGGCAAGGATTGCGGTTGAGAACACGCTTCCTGGGTTCATGCGATCCGCTCCAGAAACACGGAAGGTTCTGTTCCAAGATTCGCGCTACCGGTCCGATCTCAGTTGCTCGATCCGCCCCGAGAGGCGTTTGAGACGCATCGCCAGGAAGATCAGCAGCGCGGCGATCACGAAAGCGGCGGCGGCGATGACCCAGGCGATCGCCACGACGCCGGTACCTGGCCAGAAGATCAGCACCAGACCGACGATCGCGGCGACGGTGCCGATGCCCGTCATCAGGCCGCGATCGGGATCATCGGGGCGCGACTGCCGACTCGTGACGATCTGCATGATGCCCGATAGCAGGGCCCAGATGCCGAAGATCACGAACAACGTCTTCACCGTGGCGCCCGGCCAGAAGAGGAGGGTTGCACCGATGATCAGGCTGATCGCCGCCTGGACGAGATACGGTGTCCGGTCGAAACTGCGGTATGCGGCAATCAGACCCAGGACGCCGTCAGCCAGCAGGTAGAGACCCACCAGACGCAGCAGGATATTCAGGCTGGCTGAGGGCCAGATCAGCGCGCAAAGTCCAAGTGCGCCCGCGATCAGCCCGCGCAGCAGGAATGACCACCAGACCTTCCCGTGCCGTCTTCCCGCGTGTTCCCCGATGCCGGTTCCCGATGCGCGCATTAGTTGTATCTCCCAAAAATTCGTCTGTACCCAATTCCGGTCAAACTCAGTACCGCGGATCCCCCAGAGCTACTTTACCGTTTTCTGCTCGACCAGCGGGGATTGTCGCATTCCTGGAGACGAACCGGTAGCGGGCTGCGGGCGAGTTCGAAACCCACTCGGTCTGAGCTTGTCCATCCGGGTCATTGTCCGCGGATCTTCTGAGTCCCCGAACACCAGGTAACGCGCCTCCCCGGCCTCCTCGTTCCTGCCCTGCACTTCCACCGCTTCCTGCTGTGCCAGCTCGACGAGCAGACTTAGGCGATTGCCGGAAAATGACATACCAGATCGCGCCGGGTGAACTGCGAAGCAGTGAACGGCTTGGGCAGGAAGCCCAAGACCGGTGCCCAAGCAAAGCAGGGACAGCGCCGCGCCGGGATCGTTCGTCATCAAGACGCGACAACAGGCGCATAGTCGAACTATGTCACTGTTGTCGCAACACGGAGGACGGACGACAAAGACAAGCAGGATGGTATGTCATTTGACAGAAATCGCCTTACTACGCGCAGAAAGCGCTGCTGTCTCGCGAGTGGCTCATCGGTCGGGTCACCCCGGAATGGAAGACGCTCCGCGTTGTTCACGCGTTGCGGGCTCATGGCGAGCAATGGCTTGGCGGCCCGCCGGCCTGGATGAGGCCCAATATCGGGGCCGAGGGTATCGGAAGAGAGAAGCTGATAATAGGATCTCTCGCTCACGGGTGCGATTCCGTCAGGCGACAGAGTCAAACGGTTCATGCGGCCCAATTTCGCCACGCCGGTTCAGCATGCGCCCGGTGATACTCGGTATCTCGGAAACGCTGAATCTTTCGGATCGAATGCCATAATCGACGAATGTCAGCGTCGACCGTATCGACAGTGTATTGCTCCGGTATCGTCGCGAAGACCGGCGGCCACGGCATCTGGTTTCCCGTTGCGGCGACGTCCCGGTGATCGCGTTCCGTCTACCCCGCATGCGCCTCCGGCACCAAATCCTGCTGTTGCTGGTGATGGTCAGCCTCGTCTCGGTGGGCATCTCCGCGGCCATCGCCATCCATCAGTCTAACGAGGCACTGATCGAGGGGACCTACGACCGGCTGGTGGTCGCGCGCGAGTTGAAAGCGACAAGGCTTTACGAGGAGATCCAGGACAATCGGAACGAGATTTTCGCCATGGTCCGGTTCCTCGCCACCATGATCGAGATCCACGATCTGTACAACAAGCGCGACGCCGTGGAAAACGCACCGGCTGCTCTGGTGTCGCTGCTGTGGCGCCGGGTCGATGCCGCGTTCCGGCAGCTTCGGGCGGGTTTCGGACATGAGGATCTGGTCGTCATCCGGAGCAGAAATCCGGGCGATCCAACGGTGGTTTATTCCCTTTGTCATGGAAATTGCCTGCGGGCATCACGAGAAATGGGACGGGAGCGGGTATCTGCAGGGTCTCAGGGGCGAGGAGACCCCGTATTCAGCAGTTCCGAGAGTATCGCACGTTCCAGCACGGCTCGACCGAAGAAGGTTTGCAGGGGTGTGATCTCCCATTGCAGCTGCCCCCACAGCGGCAGCGTTCTCAGTAAACGGTCTACCTCGTCGTTGGAAGACGCCTCTACGATGAATACGAAGCCACGGTCTCCGACCGGTAGTCCGCCAGCGACGATCTTCTTGTCCTGTTCCAGTTTCGCCAATGCCTCGATACTGGGAAGGACCTTTCCCTCGAGCACCTCCGCCTCTTCTCCCGATGTGGCGAATCCCGGGCCCGCCGACCCCCTGACGAGGTATTTCATTGTGATCCCGGTCCCGTTGCGACGGTCGCATGCCACCCGAGCCGAGTGTACACCAACGAACCTGCGCGTCCCTGTGCCGTTCCGGTGACGCCGTCTTTCAACATCATTGAGGCGTAGTCAAACGAGAAAGGAGAGCGTGGACAGAGGCCGATGTTTCGAATCGTATGGCGGAAAATAAGTTATATAAAACAGAAGTATAAGATATATTATTGATTATTTATTAAACCATATCGTGTCAATGTGCCTGATTGGAAGCGGTTTCATGAGCCGAGGTGCCCGGCTCAATCCAGCTGATCTAGAATGCAATTAGGGATGCGGCTGGCAGGACAACGATTTGTTTCGGATGCCCTGCTCGTTTGTCACCGTGAGGTCACGAGGGAATGCTCACCCGCCTGTCCGCGAATAGCGAAGCACACCCGGTTTTCCGCGGCCTGTTCGACACGAGATCGTCGAGCGGGAATATGCCATCCGGACAGACCCGGGCAGGAATCCGTCGCGATCTCGAGGCCCCGTCTGTACGGTTGGCCGAACCAATTGGGCAATTGCCGTATCACAAACCACATTGGTCCTGCTCGTGCGCTCGTTCCGGCACGATGCCAGATCGTGGAACGAAAGGAGTCCTTTTTCGTCATGGCCCCAAAAGCCATTCAGACCCATCTCGCACGGCTGCCGCTTCTTTGCTCCGTCGTACCGGAGGAACTTAGCGACATTGCCCAACACTCCCGTGAGCTCGAGCTGGCTCGCAACGAGACCCTGTTCTCCGTTGGGGACAAGCCTGACGCCTTTTATTGCGTGAAGTGCGGCCAGATGAAACTGACGATCTCAACGCCGACAGGCATCGAAAAAGTCATCGAACTCATCGGGCCGGGACAGAGTTTCGCCGAAGCGCTGCTGTTCCTGGACAAGGCCAGTCCGGTGACGGCACAGGCCATTGAACAGACTACGTTGATCCAGATCCCCGGTCAGGTCATCTTGGGATCCATCCGGCGGTCTCCGGAATTCACCCGTCGGCTGCTGGCCGGGTTGAGCCAGCGGCTGCACTACCTGATCTCCGATGTGGAATCCTACTGCCTGTTGTCTTCTTCCCAGCGTGTTGCGGGATATCTGCTCCAGGAGCTGGAGCGGTCCCAAAGGGGGAAAGGGGACATGAAGATCCAGCTGCCTGCCAGCAAAGGGACCATAGCGTCACGCCTGAACCTGACACCGGAGACCCTTTCACGCACCCTGCACCATCTGGTCGAGGAGGGTGTCATTGGTGTCAGCGGCAAGACCATTGCCGTCAGAGACCTCGAACGCCTGCGCGAACACGGGCGGTCGGTTTAGGGGGTTTCTGTCAGATGACATACCATCCTGCTTGTCTTTTCGTCCGTCCTCTGTGTTGCGACAACCGTTCCATCGTTCGACGATGCGCCTGTTGTCGCGCCTTGATGACGAACGATCCCGGCGCGGCGCTGTCCCTGCTTTGCTTGGGCACCGGTCTTGGGCTTCCTGCCCAAGCCGTTCACTGCTTCGCAGTTCACCCGGCGCGATCCGGTATGCCATTTTCCGGCAATCGCTCTTTAGTGAATCGTCATCGATGATGGGGCCATCATCACCGGTTCATCAGGCTCAATGGAAATCTCTGGACGCGGCCTCGAGGTCCCCAAGCCATTCCGTAAGGTCTTCCAGCCGTCCGGCAACGAGGTGTGTGACGCCGCTTTCACGTTGCAGTGTCCCGGTGACGGCGAGCAGACGCGCCTTCAGCAGTGCCTTTTGCTGCATCTCGGCGGTGGAGGGCCAGACCACGACGTTGATGTTCCCGGTCTCGTCTTCCAGGGTGGTGAAAATGACGCCGGAAGCGGTCGCGGGTCGCTGGCGTACAAGCACCAGGCCCGCGCCGCGGGCCACCGTGCCGTTTCGCAGCGTTGCCAGATCCGCCGCGCTGCGGTAACCCTTCTCCGCCAGACGCGCGCGCAGCAGGGCCAGCGGGTGGCGGCGCAGGGTCATGCCCGTCGAGGTATAGTCGGCCACGATGTCCTCGCCCTCGGTGGGTTCTCGGAGCAGCGGGTCCTCTTCCGCGAGTCGGGGAACGCCGAACAGCGGTAGCGGTGACTCGATGCCGCCGGCCCGCCACCAGGCGTTGTGCCGGTGGCCCTCCAGGCCGGCCAGCGCGTCCGCCGCGGCAAGACACTCGAGATCGCGCCGGTTCAGTCCCGTTCGTGCGACGAGGCCCCTCGTGTCCTCAAAGGGTCGTACGGATCGCGCCCCGGCAACCGACTCGCCGCCGTGGCGCGACAGTCCCTTCACCCTCCGCAGGCCGAGCCGCAGGGCGTGTCGGCCCGTGGCGTCCGGACCCCGAACCGCGGTCTGAGGGGATTCACGAACTCCCGGGAAAACCGGGCCCGCGGTGCGGATCCCGGTGGCTCGTGCGCCGGGCAGACCGGGAAGCGGTTGCCATTCGGTCCCGGCCGCGGGTTCGAGGGTGCAGTTCCACGCGCTGTATCGCACGTCGACCGGGCGTACCTCGACGCCGTGACGCCGGGCGTCCTGGACCAGTTGCGCCGGGGCATAGAACCCCATCGGCTGGCTGTTGAGCAGGGCACAGGTGAAGGCGGCGGGGTGATGGCGTTTCAGCCAGGCCGAGACATAGGCCAGCAGGGCAAAGCTCGCCGAATGGGATTCCGGAAAACCGTATTCGCCGAATCCCTTGATCTGGCTGAAGATCTGACGGGCGAACGCCTCCGTGTAGCCGCGGCTGCGCATGCCCTCGAGCAGCCGCGGCTCGAACCGGTCCAGTCCGCCCTTGCGCTTCCATGCCGCCATACCACGGCGCAGCTGATCGGCCTCCCCGGCGCTGAAACCCGCGGCGACCATGGCCAGTTGCATGACCTGTTCCTGGAAGATTGGTACGCCCAGGGTACGTTCCAGCACCGATCGGACCGCCTCGCTCGGATAGGTGACCGGCGCCCGGCCGCTGCGCCGGGCGAGGTAGGGGTGCACCATGTCTCCCTGGATCGGGCCGGGGCGCACGATGGCGATCTCGATGACCAGGTCGTAGTAGTTTCGCGGACGCAGCCTCGGCAGCATCGACATCTGCGCGCGCGACTCGATCTGGAATACCCCGACGGTGTCGGCCTTGCAGATCATGTCGTAGACGGCCGGGTCCTCCGGCGGAATGTCGGCCATGTGTGTCACGCGATCGTCGTATCCCGAGACCAGGGACAGGGCCTTGCGGATGGTGCTCAGCATGCCCAGCGCCAGGACGTCCACCTTCAGCAGGCCGAGGGCTTCCAGATCGTCTTTCTCCCACTGGATGACCGTACGATCCAGCATCGTCGCGTTTTCCACGGGCACCAGCTCCGAGAGGGGGCCGCGCGAGATGACAAACCCGCCCACGTGCTGCGAGAGGTGGCGCGGAAAGCCGATCAGGGTGTCCACCAGAACCGTGAGCCGGTGGATCATGGGGTTGTCGGGTGCGAACCCGGCCTCCCGGATCTGTCCGTCCCGGACACCGCCGACGTCCCACCACTGCACGGTCTTTGCCAGCCGGCCCACCTGGTCCAGGCTGAAGCCCAGGGCCTTGCCGACATCGCGAATGGCGCTGCGGGAGCGGTAGGTGATCACGGTGGCGGCGAGCGCGGCCCGCTCGCGGCCGTATTTGCCGTAGATATACTGGATGACCTCCTCGCGGCGCTCGTGCTCGAAGTCGACGTCGATGTCCGGCGGCTCGTCGCGCTCGCGCGAGATGAAGCGCTCGAACAGGAGATTCATGCGGGCCGGGTCGACCTCGGTGATTCCGAGGCAATAACAGATGGCCGAGTTGGCGGCCGAGCCGCGTCCCTGGCAGAGGATGTCCCGTTCTCGAGCGAAACGCACGATGTCGTGTACGGTGAGAAAGTAGGGCTCGTAGGACAGTTCGGCCACCAGCGCGAGTTCGTGCCCGACCAGTTTGTGCACCCGCTCAGGCGCGCCGCCCGGCCAGCGCCGTGCCATGCCTCGTTCGACCAGACGCCGCAGCCACGCGGCGGGTGTGGTGCCCTCGGGGACCAGCTCCGATGGGTATTCGTATCGCAGTTCGTCCAGCGAAAAACGGCAGCGCGCGGCGATGCGAACCGTCTCCTCGAGCAGTTCGGGCGGGTAGAGTTCAGCCAGGGCAGCCCGGGTGCGCAGGTGCCGTTCGCCGTTCGGGTAGAGGGAAAACCCGCACTCGGCAAGCGGCTTGCCGAGTCGAATGGCCGTGAGCGTGTCCTGCAGGGCGCGCCGTCCCCGTGCGTGCATGTGCACATCGCCGCAGGCCGTCAGCGGGATGCCGCAACGCCTCCCCAGTGCGCGCAGGTGTCCGAGACGCGCCAGGTCGCGCCCATTGAGCAGCAGTTCCACCCCGATCCAGGTTGCGCCAGGACACAGACCGGCGAGCCAGCGCAGGGGCTCCGATTCGGGTTCCCCTCTATCGGCCTCCTCGCCCGGGAGCCACAGGGCGAGGAGGCCGGACGGCGGTTGCGAGGCCACCTGCTCGCGGCCGAGGCGGTACTCTCCCTTGGCTGCCGCGCGTCGTCCCCGGGTGATCAGCGCGCACAGACGCCCGTAACTTCGCCGGTCGGTTGCCAGCAGCACGAACTTCGTTCCGTCGTCGAGCCGGAACTCGCTGCCGACGATCAGCGGCAATCCGGTGCGCTTCGCGGCGACATGCGCCCGTACCACACCACTGACAGAACACGCGTCGGTCAGGGCCAGCGCTGCGTAACCGTTGCGCGCCGCGCGCGCCACCAGTTCTTCGGGGTGTGAGGCCCCACGCAGAAATGTGCGGTTGCTCAAGCAATGCAGTTCGGCATACCCGGGTGAGACGTTGTTCATAGGCGAAATTGGCGCTATTCAAAGCGTTCGGATTAGCGCCGAATGGCATACTTATAAGACTGTATTATTGAACAGTATCATAAAGACGCAAGACTTACCTCCCCCACTTTTCTCTGTAGTGGCGGTCGGACCCTGGGTGAGGATTGTTCGAGAGGGGTCGTGGGTGTGGGTATTTCAGGTCAACGGGGCAACATTCCGTGGGGGTTCTGCCATGACCGGGACGCAAATGGCTGTCGGTTGTCGGCAAGCTCTCCGACCATCACTGTCAGTGGGTGGTTTGGTTCCTCCTGAATCCCACTTCAACCTTAGGCGATTTCTGTCAAATGACATACCATCCTGCTTGTCTTTTCGTCCGTCCTCTATGTTGCGACAACCGTTACATAGTTCGACTATGCGCCTGTTGTCGCGCCTGGATGACGAACGAAAATCCGGTGCGATCTGGTATGCCATTTTCCGGCAATCGCCTTATCGATCTGATCCATGATCGAGGCATCATCGCCGGAACGATCCCTTTTGGGTAAGCAGTATTGAGCCATTTCTCACTTAAGAGCAGGAATCAGGAACGTCACGGATCATGTATTCGTCCGAGTCCATTCGGAGAGTATCGTCGCCATCATGCGCGAGAACTCATCGAATGAATGTGGTTTGACAAAGTAGTCTTCCACCTCGTATTTGAAGGCAGCCTCCTGGTCACGCGGTTCATTGGAAGAAGTCAGCACGATGACGGCAAGATCGCGCAACTCGACGTCGCTGCGCAGTTCCTCGAGGAACTCGATCCCGCTCATCTTCGGAAGGTTTAGGTCCAGAAGAATGATCGTCGGAGGTGGGTCGATCTTGGGTACACCCCGTCCGCGCAGCATGTTTAGCGCTTCCAAAGCCGACCGCGCCACATACAATTTGTGGGCAAACTGGTTCTTTCTCAGTGCGCGTTCAACCGTCATGACATCAACGCGATCATCTTCAATCAGTAGGATACTTGAGTCTTGATCCGGCATTTAAGCTTCCTCCATAACGCTGTCCGTAATTTTCTGTCGGGTCTTTGACCGCACCCTGAACTCAGCCGTTTTTTGGCCAGGTAAAACGAAATACCGTGCCTTTTCCTTGTTTCGACTCCAGCGTCACCTCTCCTCCATGTTCGTTGACGATCTTCTTTACCAGCGCTAGCCCGATGCCCGTATTGCTGGTATCGTCCTTCAAGGACAGGGTCTGAAACATCATGAACACCTTGGCATGGTACGCCCCGGCGATACCCGGCCCGTCATCGGCCACCGAAAAGCGAAAAAATTCACCAACCGCGTCTGCCGATATCCAGACATGCCCTTCGGGACTACCATGGTGCTTGATGGCATTCGAAATAAGATTTGCGAATACCTGTCCCAGTTGCATGCGGTCCGTCCGCAGCGTCGGCATATCGGTGACCATCTCTATGGTGAACGCCTCCGGGGGTGCGAGCGAATCAATCGTTTCCACGAGTAATTTCCCGGTATCCACGGACTCCTTTTCGCCATCGACCGCGCCAATCCTTGAATAGTCCAGCAGCCCGTCCACCAGCAACTGCATGCGCACGACACGATCCTGCAACAGGTCAATCTGCTCCCTGGTCTCATCCGTAAGCACTACCTGGAGATCTTCCTTCAGCCAGGCGGCAAGATTGCTTATCCCCCGCAAGGGGGCCTTCAGGTCGTGGGAGGCGACGTAGGCGAACTGTTCCAGATCGCTTGCGCGACGTTCTGCTTCGGCGGAGCGTATGGAAACACGGAATTCTAGTGTTTCGTTCAATCGCTGGAGGTCGGCTTCGGCGCGCTTTCGCTCCGCGATTTCCTTGTTAAGTGCGATGTTGATATCCTGCAATTGTAAAGTACGTTTCGACACAAGGCGTCGAACCGCCTGAGCACGTCCAGCCAGAGTGATCGAGTATATGGTTAGCAGCACGGTAAACGCCAGACCACCGGCCAGTACGATCCAGCTACTCCAGTGATGCGACTCGTAGGCGCCCGGTACCGCCGTGCACTTCACCAGCCATCGCTCATCGGCGACGCGTAAGCTTCGGATATAGGGCTCTGTCACTGTTTTGCGCAGGATTCCTTTCGGGTAGCCTGCCGTTCCACGATCCGGGATCAGGCGTGATTGATGGTGGTACAGCAGTTCCTTCTCGTCGGCCCGGTTTCCGGAGTAGACTGTGATATTGATACCTCCGGGACTGACATTGATCAATGCATCTTCCACAATGTCTCGAATACGGAAGGCACCCGACGCGAACCCAAGTAGATTCTCCTCATTCCACCTCGTGATCTGGCCGTGCGCATCCGGAATCGGATCAGTCACCTCCTCTGCAGTTCCCGCCGCGTCGCGGTAAACGGGAACAAGAAATGTGACGACGGACACGCCGGCAATGTCATCACCGGGGGGACTATGAATTATTGTCCCCGTTTCTCCCGAATGATCCATCGCCTGAAACGCAGAGAGGAATGCCGGTTCGGATGCAAGGTCAAATCCCAACCGGGACTTGTTGGACTCATAGGGTTGTACAAACAGTATTGGAAAATGCACGTCGCGCCATTCGCTTTTCTGCCATGAATCGCTTTCGTCGGACTGGGTCATGCGGAATCGCGGGAATTCACGGCGGGCGTCCTCTTCAAATTCGCTCCGCCCGAGGCCGGTCACCCGCGGGATCCATTCGAGAGACACTATGCCGCGATACCGTTTCAGCGCCGGTCCGATAAACCGGCGGAAATCCCGCCGCGTAATCGTCTGCCCACCCTCAAAAAAAGAACCGATGTCCTCAATGGTCGCCTGGGCTTGATCGAATTCCCGCTGAATCAGCAGTATGCGGTCACTGGCCGCAGTGTGAAATGTCGTCTGCATCTCCTGGTCTTCAAGCTCGGTGATTCGCTGGAAGGTAACCAGAGTTATTAGAATGCCCAGCACCGTGACCAGACCTATCGGCAGATAGGTTCGAATCTGAACCGGGGTGGCGGCAGCGGCGATGTCGCTCTTCATACTGTCGATATTCCGGCTCGCTATTCCAGCGAGTCGGGATCCGGGGGGAAGGCTTCGCGGACACGCTTGCTCACTTCGTTCAGGATCTCCAGAATGGTGTCTTTCAGCGTCCAGTTGACGACGACCGGAATCGAATCTCGGTCGCACGATTCCAGGATATAGCTCTGCAGATCCCAGATGTCCTCGACGTGTTGAAGATACCCGGAGGAGCCCCTGTCCGGTTGCTCGCGGCTGCGTCCGAGCAACTGGTCCGCCAGCCTGCTTTTCGTTGCCACTGCAAGAACGACGGGGACGCAGATTGCCTTTCCGGTCGTCTTGGCCAGATCGAGTTCGGTGGGCAGCACATGAACACCATCGACGATGGTGTGACGGCGCTCTCTTATCGCGCGCTTGATTGTCGCATCTATGGTCTGCTTGACGATGCTGAATTGGGACAGAAAGCCCATCACCACGGCGTTTTCATCGCAGGCCCGCGTGTCCTCGCCGACATTCGGAAGTCCCCGCCAGGCTTCGAAGCTTGGATAGCCGAGTGTCGGAACCAGGTGTGGCGCTGAACAGGAGCGGACGATTTCGCGCATCGTGTCTGTCGACTGGGTTTGCACGACATCCAGGCGATAGGCCAGATTCGTCGTAACGGTACTCTTGCCAGCACCGGTTGTTCCACCGATCAGTACGATCAGCGGCATGCCGCTATCCCTGAACTGCCGCCGGGAAAGATACCTTTCTCCGGTCTCTGGGGAACAACGTTGGGTCAACAACCGGAATATGATTCGCCGTAGCTCAGTTGTCCCGATGTTCTTCTGCCCCGATTCTTTCAGGATTCTCTGAACGTACCGTGCAACGTTAGCGGCACATTTCCGCTCAATGGCGCAGCCCTCCAGGGAACGACTGAGGGCGCCCGAGGAGAATGGACTGTCGCCTCTTTTCGAGCTGACGATGGTTTTCGCATTATGCTCCGTACGGGAAAGATATGCCTCTTGAGATGCAGTACCATATCTATTGGCAAGCCGTTCCGCCACCTGCTTGCCCAGGTCCGCGGTTGAGATCGACTCAGTGCCGGAAAGACTTTCGCGAATCTCCCGGGCAGTGTCATATGCCTCCTTGAAAGACAGGCCGCTGCGCGCCACGCGATGTTCCCGGCAGTCTGGGCGTGACGCCTCCCGCAGGCAGGTGAAGTTGCTAATGCAATACAGTTGGGCGTAGGCGGGTGAGACGCCATTCCGGACAGACATACGATGTTCTTGAGGCGTAAAGCATCGCGCTGCCAATCGTATCGTGACAAACGCTAAACAAGACCGTAACAAAGGGGAGTGGTTCGTGTCCTGCCACGGGTCGTCAGGGATCGTCGACAGTGGATCGGCAACCGTCACGGCCGCTTGCCAAGCGATCCCATGGCGAGATAGGCAATATTACGAATTGCTAATGCTTAGAATCAATATTTAATGTATTGTCTATTCTATAGAGTGAGTCTCTGTCGGAACGTTGCCAAACATCGGGCAGGTGCACGGATACGACATCGGCGTGGGCGTAACTTCGAGGTACATCGTTCATCCGATATACGCTACCTTTGGTCCTAGCGCAGGCCGTTTCAGTGGTGCGTTTCAGATAGCATCCCCGACCTACGCTGCAAACGGCAGGGCTGAATGCGGTGGTCGATTGATGAAGTTTCCGGGGCGTCGGCGACGGTTCGCCCGGAGGTCAGGAGGAATCCCGTGAAGGTGGCGATACTGGCGGGGGGGCGCGGCACGCGGCTCGCCGAAGAGACCGACGTCAGGCCGAAACCGCTGGTCGAGATCGGCGGGCGGCCGATCCTCTGGCATATCATGAAGCACTATGCCGGTTTCGGGTACAACGAATTCGTCATTGCGCTGGGCTATAGAGGCGAGCTGATTCGCGATGTATTCGCTGCGGGGGGAACTTACGGAAACGGCGACGGCAATGGTGCTTCCTGGTCGGTGAACCTGGTGGACACAGGTGAGGCGACCATGACCGGTGGGCGTATCAAGCGGCTTGCCCCCGAGCTGGGCAACGAGACCTTTTTTCTCACCTGGGGCGACGGAGTTTCGAATATCGATCTGGCGCGCCTGCTTGAATTTCACCGTTCACATGGCCGGCTCGCCACGCTTTCGGCCGTGCGACCGCCACCGCGATTCGGGCAGTTGCAGCTCGAGGGCGACCGGGTGAACGCATTCGCGGAAAAGCCTCCGCATTCGGAGGGCTGGATAAACGGGGCTTTTTTTGTTCTGGAGCCCGGCGTATTCGAGTACATCGAAGGCGACGCCACGCAATGGGAGAGAGAACCGATGGAACGGCTTGCCGCCGCCGGGGAGCTGATGGCCTACCGCCACCACGATTTCTGGCAGTGCATGGATACGATCCACGACCGGAATCTGTTGCAGGACTACTGGGACTCGGGAAACGTGCCGTGGCTGGTCTAGAAATCGAAGTAAGGAATAGAGAAGGTGACACGATGAACATACGGGTACTTGTAACGGGTAGCGGGGGATACGTCGGATCGGTGCTGATGCCGATGCTGCGCGACGCGGGGCACGATGCAGTGGAACTGGATTCCTGTGTCTTCGAACGCAGCCGCCTGCCGATTTCAGAAGGTGCGGGGCCGATGCGGGTCATGGACATACGGGATATCGGCGTAAGGGACCTCGAGGGGTTCGACGCGATCATCCACCTGGCGGGGATGAGCAACGACCCGCTGGGTAGTCACGACCCGCAGGTGACGAACCAGATCAACCACGTCGCGGCCGTGTCCCTGGCCGAAAAAGCGAAACAGGCCGGTGTGGACCGGTTCATATTCGCGTCGAGTTGCAGCAACTACGGGGCCTTTGGCGACGACTGGATCACCGAAGATTCCGGATTTCGACCACTGAAGCCCTACGCGGACTCCAAGGTTGCAGCAGAAAAGGGTATGTCGCGCTTGGCGGACGACAGTTTCTGCCCGGTATTCATGCGCGCCTCGACGGCCTACGGTGTGTCCCCGATGCTCCGCTTCGATCTCGTGGTCAATAATCTGACGGCTTGGGCAATCTCAAAAAAGCGGGTCTTTCTGAAGAGCACGGGTAACGCTTGGCGACCCCTGGTCCACATTGAGGACATCTCCAGGGCCTACATCGCGGCCATGGAAGCGCCGCGCGAGGATGTCTTCTGCGAATCCTTCAACATCGGCACCACCGCCGAGAACTACCGGGTCAGCGAAGTTGCGGCAATCGTCGAGGAAGAGGTCGGCGACTGCGTCATAGAGTATGCACCGGACGCGAAACCGGACCCAAGTTCCTACCGCGTAGACTGCAACAAGATCGCCAGGGTGCTGCCGGCGTTCAAGCCCCAGTGGACGGTGCGCCGCGGCGTACAGGAGCTCGTGGACCTGTATCGCAGATTCGAGCTGGATCCGACCGACTTCGAAGGCGTGAGGTTCGCACGACTGGCTCATCTCAAGTACCTGATGGCACGGGGCTTGCTGTCCAGGGACTGGCGCGTTCAACCGGCGGGCGCCCGGTCGGCTGTGGTCTAGATCATGAGTTACCAGACTGAGACACGATGCCGCGCGTGTGGCTCTGACACGCTACGTAAGGTGATCGGATTCGGTAACACACCCCTGGCCGACCGGCTGGTTCATGCCGACAACCTGGACAAGCCGGATTACTCTGTGCCTCTGACAGTCGCCTTTTGCGAGCATTGTTCCCTGGTCCAGATTCGCGAAACGGTACCGCCCGAGATCCTTTTCCACGACGACTATCCGTATTTCTCCTCGGTCTCTCCGAGTCTGCTGAAGCATTTCCAGGACAGCGCGGCGGCCATTGCCGCCCGGCGGGGTCTGGGCCGGGAAAGCAAGGTGATCGAGGCCGCCAGCAATGACGGGTACATGTTGCGCAAATTTATCGAGCTCGGGATCCCGGTGCTCGGCGTCGATCCTGCCCCGGGGCCCGTTCGGGCGGCCAGGGAGGCCGGGGTGCCGACCCGGCACGATTTCTTTACCAGGGAGATGGCCGGAAAGTTGGTGGCCGAGGGCGAGGCCCCGGCGGACGTGTTTCTCGCCAACAACGTGCTGGCTCACGTCCCTGATCTGAATGGCTTTATCCAGGGAATCCGGACGGTGCTCAAACCCGATGGCGTCGCGGTCATCGAGGCTCCGTGGGTGGTGGACCTGATCGATCATGTCGAGTTCGACACCATCTATCACCAGCACCTGTGCTACTTCTCGGTGACCGCCCTCGACCGGGTGTTTCGCAGCAACGGCCTGTATCTGAACGACGTGGAGCACACAACGGTGCACGGCGGTTCGTTACGCCTGTTCGTCGAACCGGTGGAGGCCCCGGGCGAGGGGGTGAAGCGAATGCTCGCCGAGGAACGGGAGCGCGGAGCGACGACGTTCGGATATTACCGGGCCTTCGCCGACCGGGTGACGGTCCTGAGGGCGGAACTGCGCGAGCTGCTGGAGGGCCTGAAGCGGTACGGCAAACGGATCGCGGGTTACGGGGCGGCCGCCAAGGCGTGCACCCTGCTGAGTTTCACCGGGATCGACCGCGAGATCCTGGACTTCGTCGCCGACCGTAACGAGGTAAAGCACGGCTGGTACATGGGCGGCAATCTCCTGCCGGTCGTGCCCCCCCAAAAGATTCTCGAGGAGATGCCGGACTACGTCCTGATCCTGGCCTGGAACTTCGCCGATGAGATCATGAGGGACCTCGACGAGTACCGGCTCGGAGGCGGCAGGTTTGTCATCCCCCTGCCGGAACCGCGGATCGTCACCGACCGCGCTCAAAGGACTGCGGTCTGAACCGGGAGCAAGCGCCATGACAGTGACACAGCGTCGCGAGAGGCGGGACCACCCGGCGGGTGAGTGCCCGAATTGCGAACGGTCCCGTCTCGAGGTCTTCTACCAGCAGGACGCGATTCCCGTGAACAGCTGCATCCTGTTCGATTCATCCGCGCAGGCGCGGGAGTATCCCAAGGGCGACATGAAGCTGGGGATCTGCCCGACTTGCGGATTCGTCAGCAACACCGCCTTCGATCCCCGCCTGACCGAGTACTCGGGACGCTACGAGGAGACCCAGGGGTTTTCCGCCACCTTCAATACGTTCCACGAGGACCTGGCGCGAAGGCTCATCGAGCGCTATTCGCTGCACGGTAACGACATCCTGGAAATCGGATGCGGCAAGGGGGAGTTTCTTTCCCTGCTGTGCACGCTGGGGGGGAACCGGGGAACGGGTTTCGACCCGGGGTTCGACGACGCCAGGGAACAGTCCGCGCCCGAAAAGGACCTCTATTTCGTAAAGGACTTCTTTTCCGCGCGAACCGGCGGTTGCAGCGCCGATTTCGTGGTCTGCAAAATGACGCTGGAGCACATTGCGCGCCCGAAGGAGTTCCTGAGCATGATCCGTGAAGCGGTGGTATGGAAACCGGGGGCCGTCGTCTTCTTTCAGGTCCCGGAAGCAACGCGCATCCTGCGTACCTGTGCCCTGGAGGATATCTACTACGAGCACTGCTCGTATTTCAGCCCGGGTTCGCTGCGCTACCTGTTCGAATCGACCGGGTTCGAGGTACTGAGCGAACACATCGAGTACGACGGGCAGTACCTCACCATCGAGGCCAGACCGACCGCGACCGATGCCGTGCCGGAATCGGCGCGGGCCCCGGAAGACCTGGAGACATTGCGTGCCTATGCCGATGGTTTTATGGATCGCGCGCGAGACAAGCGCGTGCAGTGGCTGGCGCGCGTGCGTGAAGGCGATCCGGGTAAGATCGTGTTGTGGGGCTCCGGGTCAAAGGCCGTCGCCTTTTTGTCCCTTCTCGATCGTGAGATTCCGGTCGAGTACGTGGTCGATATCAATCCCCACCGCCAGGGTTCCTTCATGGCGGGGACGGGACAGCGGATCGTGGCCCCAGAATATCTCCAGGAGTACCGTCCCGACACCGTGACACTGATGAACCCCGTGTACCGGGGAGAGGTAGGACGGAAACTGAGCGAGATGGGCCTCGAGCCCGAACTGATCGCTTTGTGAACGACACGACCCCCAAGGAAGCCTGTCCGGTCTGCGCATCCACGGCGACCCGCGCGTTGCTGGAGATTCACGACGTGCCGGTGATGTGCAACGTGCAGTGGCCGACGGCCGAGGCCGCGCGCGCCGCCCTTTCCGGCGACATCGAACTGCGGCTTTGTGTCGACTGCGGGCATCTGTACAACGGCGCCTTCGATCCCGGCAAGGTCGAGTACGTCGGGGACTACGACAACGCCCTGCACCACTCCCCGCGTTTCCGGGAATACGCCGAGGACCTCGCGCGGTCGCTGGTCAGGCGCTATGACCTGGATGACAAGAAGGTCGTCGAGATCGGTTGCGGTAACGGGTATTTTTTGAATCTCCTTGCAGCACTCGCGCGGATCCGGGGTTACGGCTTCGATCCGGGATACAGGCCGTCCAACGACGAGACCCGTTCGGAAGCCATCATGATGATCGCCGACGAGTACTCGACGCGTCATGTGGAACTCGCCCCCGACTTCGTGGTCTGCCGGCATGTCCTGGAGCACGTGCGCGAGCCACGGGCGTTTCTGGAACAACTCGGTTCGATGCTGTCGGCCGGCGGCGATACACCGGTGTACTTCGAGGTCCCCAGTGTCCTGTACTCCCTTCGGGACAATGGGATCTGGGACCTCATCTACGAGCATTGCTCGTACTACTCACCGCAGTCGCTGCGGACCGTGTTCGAACAGACGGGGTTCGAAGTTCGGGAAATCCGTCTGGGCTACGGAAACCAGTTTCTCGGGATTGAAGCCGTCGCGCGAAAGGGTAGGGGAGGGGCAGATGCCGGGAGCGATGTCGGGGAACTGGACGAACTGGTCGCGCTCGGTGAGCGTTTTGGCAGGAGTTACCGAGAGAAGGTCGATCTGTGGACTGGCTGGATGCGGGGTAACGGGCGCCGGGCCGGGGAGACCGTCATCTGGGGCGCGGGATCCAAGGGTGTGACCTTCCTCAATGTCGTGGATCGTGATCACGCGGTCAGTCACGCCGTGGATCTGAACCCAAAGAAGCAGGGTACCTTCATCGCCGGAACCGGACAGGAGATTGTGGGTCCGCAAGCCCTGCGCGAGTTGAGTCCGGCGAACGTGATTCTGACCAATCCTCTCTATCTGGACGAGGTCCGCCTTAACCTCGAAGAGATCTCGGTCGATGCGGAAGTGACCTGCGTCTGACCGGGGCCGCGCCGTTTCCCAATGGTGCAGTGCAGCGAGACGGACGCCGTGGTCGCCCCTCGAGGGCGACGGGACGGTAGATGCCGGCAGGCGGTGCCCCCCCGGCCTTGTTGTGCCCCCAGCTCAACCAGCTCAAATAGAGTCTTTCAAAAAGAGGCGACATCTTTCCTAACACAGGGGCGGGGGGACCGGGTCGAGTCGTTGACTTCGATGGCGGCTCCACATAGCATAGGGTCTGCGCCGATTTGACATCGTCAGCTTGCGGGCGCATTAAAAAAAAATGCAGCTAAAGCGAGAGAACCAGGACCCCGCCGGCTGCCGTCACGCGGGGTTTTTTCGTTTCCGGGTTTTTCTGAAGATGGATCGACGTCAAGATATGCCGTACCGGTTCGACACGCTTGCCGTGCGCGCCGGCCAACATCGCAGCGCCGAGGGGGAGCAGGGCGAGCCGATTTTCACGACTTCGAGCTACGTCTTCGGGTCGGCGGCGCAGGCCGCGGCGCGGTTTTCGGGGGACGAACCCGGAAACATCTACTCTCGGTTCACCAACCCGACCGTCAATCTGTTCCAGGAACGCCTCGCGGCTCTCGAGGGTGCGGAGTCCTGTGTTGCGACCGCCTCGGGTATGTCGGCGATTCTGTCGGTCTGCATGGGTCTATTGCGCAGCGGGGACCGCATTGTCTCGTCACGCGGCGTGTTCGGGTCGACGATGATGCTGTTCGACAACTTCCTGACCCGATTCGGGGTCGATGTGAGGTATGTCGAAAGCACGGTAACGGAGGACTGGAATCGCGCAATCTCGAACGGCGCATCGCTTGTCTTTCTCGAAACACCCTCAAATCCGTTGACCGAACTTTACGACATCCGCGCGATTGCAGAGTCGTGTCGGGAGAACGGCGCAATCCTGGTCGTCGACAACTGCTTCTGCACACCGGCCCTGCAACGTCCACTGGAACTTGGCGCGGACATCGTCGTTCATTCCGCGACCAAGTATCTCGACGGACAGGGCCGGTGCGTCGGAGGTGCGGTCGTCGGTGACAGCGAGCGGGTCGGTAAGGACGTCTTTGGGTTCCTGCGCACCGCCGGACCGAGTATGAGTCCCTTCAATGCGTGGATCTTCGCCAAGGGCCTGGAGACACTCTCGCTACGCATGCGCGTCCATTGCGAGAATGCACTTGAGCTTGCACGGTGGCTGGAGGCACAATCCGGCGTGCGGCGCGTGTGGTATCCCGGGCTCGAATCGCACCCGCAATACGAACTCGCTCGCATCCAGCAAAGCGGGTTCGGAGGCATCATTGCCTTCGAGGTCGAAGGCGGTCGTGAAACCGCCTGGCGCGTGATCGACGCCACCGAGCTCATGTCGATTACGGCCAATCTCGGTGACGCGAAGACGACGATTACGCATCCGGCGACGACGACGCATGGTCGACTGACACCGGAGCAGCGGGAAAAGGCGGGCATCGCAGAGGGATTGATCCGCATCGCGGCGGGTCTGGAAGACGCCGATGACCTGATCCGGGACCTCCGAAAGGGGTTGAAAACCTGATGTTGACGGCTCTGCAGGCTATCCTGATCGCAATACGCGTTCCCCTGTTGCGCGCCGTATCGTGTCTGCTCGCGAGTGGGTTGTTGGCCGGCTGCGAGCAGACCGATCCACCCGTCCCCGCCGTGGCGCCCCCGGAGGTGTCGACGGTCGTGGTCTGGTTCGAGGAACACGAACCGGGAGTTGCCCCGTATCGGACACGCATGATCGTGACCGACAAGTTCGTTCGCATGGACGACGGCGATGACGGGGGTGACTTTGTCCTGTTCGACAGGCAGGATCGTTCGGTCAGGAGCGTCAGTCACGAGAATCGCAGCATATTTACCATTCCATATCGGTCGGTGGCGATGGCCAGCCCCCGTGTTCTGGAGACCGGCGCACGGCGTGAGTCCCAGGACAATGCTCCCCCGATCGGAGGAGTCAGGCCCTATCACATGGAACTGACGGTCAATGGCAAGGTTTGCACCAACGTCGTCTCGGCGCAGGGGTTGCTGCCTGAGGCGACCAAGGCGCTTCGGGAGTTCCATGAGAGCCTGGCAGGTGAGCACGCCGCGAATCTCGAAAAGACCCCTGAAGACATGTGGTCGGACTGTATGCTCGCCAACCAGGTGTTCTTTCCCACGCGCCATCTGGAGTACGGTTTCCCGGTCAGGGAATGGGACTATCGGGGCTTCGCCCGGGCGCTGCAGAATTTTGAAACAGGTGTGGACGTGGACGAGTCGCTGTTCGATATCCCCGAGGGCTATCGGGACTATTCGACCGGGGGCGGCGACGATTCGTCTATTCCAGCGTCCTGAGCGTACACCCGTCGGGGCCGCAACGCAGAACACTGCCGTGCTCGTACCAGTCGCCGAGTACGATACGCTCGGCGGAACGCCCGTCCAGCTCAAATTCATGGACATGGGGTCGATGGGTGTGTCCGTGTATCAACCGCCGGACACCGTGGCGGCGCATCGCAGCGACCACAGCCGCCTGGTTGACGTCCATGATTTCGGCGGGTTTTCTGTCGATCTCGCGGTTGCTCGTGTTTCTCATGAATCCGGCGAGCCGCATCCGCATCTTCAGGCCAAGCGAGCCGAACAGGGCCCTGAACCATCCGTTCTGCACCAGGGATCGGTACAACTGATAGCGTGAGTCATCCGTGCACAGGGTATCGCCGTGCATGACCAGGGTCGATGTCCCGTAGAGGTCGACGACCTTTTCCCCCGGTAGCAGGGTAATGCCCGACCGTCGGGCAAGGTCCTCGCCGATGAGGAAATCCCGGTTGCCGCGTAGGAAGTAGACCGGAACGCCTTCACGGGTCAGCGCACGCAGGGTGTCCTCGACGGATTCGAGTCCGGGTGTCGGGGCATCGTCACCCAGCCAGTATTCGAAGAGATCGCCCAGGATGTAGAGCGCTTCGCACCCGGTAACCTCATGTTCGATGAAGCGGACGAAGAGCTCGTTGATGCGGGGCCGTGAGGCATCGAGATGCAGGTCCGATATGAACAGTGTCTCGTTCATCGGCTGTTCCCCGCTTTCCGACGTAGCGTGATTCCGTTCAGGCATTCTATCCGGCGCCTATGCGGTCACTGCGGCCGGGCGTGAAACCTGTTTCGTCGCCTGTCGGTCCTCCGGTGTCGTGGCTATTCCGCTACCGTAACTTTCTCGATGATCACCGGATCTTTTGGAACGTCCTGATGCATTCCGTGGTTGCCTGTCGGTACGGCCGCTATCGATTCCAGTATTTCCTTCCCGCCGGTCACCTGACCAAATACTGCATAACCCCAACCCTGCTGCGTTTCGGATGTATGGTCCAGGAAGTGATTATCCTTGAGGTTGATGAAGAACTGGGAGCTCGCCGAATGAGGATCCGGCGTACGGGCCATGGCGATACTCCCCGTGACGTTCTTGAGACCGTTGTTCGCTTCGTTGCGTATCGGAGCCTTCGTCGCCTTCTCCGACATGTCCGGCGTGAAGCCGCCACCCTGAATCATGAATCCGGGAATGACGCGATGGAAGATCGTCCCGTCGTAGAACCCTTCCTTAGCGTAAGTGAGGAAATTTTCCGTCGTCGCGGGGGCCTTGTCCGGATAGAGCTCCAGCTCGATCTTGCCCTTGTTCGTCTGCATTTCCACCTTGACGGGCGCTGCTTCGTTCATTGAGGTTCCTGCGATTGCGAATGTGGAAGACGATGCCGGCAATGCCAGCACCAATGTCAGGAGGAGCCTGTTCCTCGACTGCCTGAAAGATTCGAACATTCCGGATTCCTTGTAGGTTTTGGCCGATTGGCGGGCGGCGGAAGTCTAGCACCAAATAGCGGTAAGCTGTATCGGCTCGGGACGGAAGCCAAATCGAGCCTGGTGCAGTCGCACGGCGTTGACGCCTTCGGCCGCCAGCGCGTATCATCCTCCGGCTTCGCCGCCGATGTCCTGGGACATGCGAAGTGTGGTTCCCCGTCCGGTAATCGGGGTATAGCGCAGTCTGGTAGCGCACCTGCTTTGGGAGCAGGGGGTCGGGGGTTCGAATCCCTCTACCCCGACCACTACCTAGCCGGAACCGTCACGACTCTGCGCCCGTAGCTCATGTGGATAGAGCATCGGCCTTCTAAGCCGAGGGTAGCAGGTTCGAATCCTGCCGGGCGCGCCAACCGTGATTTCGGTAGGGGTGGAAAGTATAATCAGCGACGATACAATGGTGGGCGTAGCTCAGTTGGTAGAGCTCAGGATTGTGGCTCCTGTGGTCGTGGGTTCGATTCCCATCGCTCACCCCAAAAAACTTATTTTAACCGCCGGTTGCGGGCCGTTAGCTCAATTGGCAGAGCAGTAGACTCTTAATCTATTGGTTGAAGGTTCGATTCCTTCACGGCCCACCAATTAAATCAATTACTTAGATCATTTTTCGGATAAGTTTTCGGTCGAGATGTAGATGACTTGAGAGTACCGAGTTCTCGACTGCTCTGAGCTAGCCTATCCAATGCCGTTGAGCTCGTCAGCCCACGCGGTCACCAGTTCTTCCATCTCATTCATTTGGCCCGCGGGAAGGTCACAAGGAAGCTCGCCCATCTCAAGCCAGCCGACAAGATGTGAATGGATCGACTCGACCGGTAGTTCCGGGTAGCTTGCACCTATTCGTTGGACCGATTCGTCAACGGATAGCTGCTTGCCATCGTCCCAGAT
>JAJDOJ010000129.1 GCA_022340215.1 Gammaproteobacteria bacterium | reverse complement strand
GCCTCTGTGGTGTAGAGGGCACGTAGGACTCGACGCGCCTCCTCGGGCAGCTTATCGACGGTGATAGGGGGCCGAGGCACGATCTCATGCTCGATGACGTGGATCAGCCCCGGATCGACCACTTGGTTGACGACGAACAAGGGTTGGCCGTCCATGGCGTTGACCCAGTAGTCGGTCGTGGCGCGCAGACACAGGCGCTGGGGGACCCGGTCCAGGCCCAGCAGACTTGAGGCCCGGCGCACCGAAACTGGTATCTTCGCAAAATCCAAGCCTCCGCCAAAGGCTGCTCGGCAGCATCGCCGCAGTTGGCTTGCTTCCGATTGAATTCCCGAGGTTTTTCGCCAGACCCTTACAAGAAGACCGCGGGGCCGAGATCAGGTCCTCTGATTTCGCCGGCCTGCAAGCGCAGCTCCAACGCCTGCATGAGGAGGCAACTCGGATGGTGGCGCAGAACCAGCAGCGCGCGCACACAGCGACAGTGCGCCGGGCGCCGACTTGTCCAAGGGTGCAACAACGAAACAAAATTCGTGGCACGGCGCCTAACCTACACGATTCGCGGTGGAGGTGGAAGACAGCACTGGTGGCGCTCGTTAGCAGTGGTTTGGGCTGTTGAACGTGGACGAAGCACGCCGGGACGAAGCCGTAAAAGTGGTGGCCGAAGCCTGGGAACAAGTTGGGAAGGAATTTCCGCAGGTAAGCTCCGATACGTGCTCAGGTGCGGTGCCCTTTCAGCCAAAGTGAACCGCCAGCCAGACCGTGTCCCCGTCCCTGGCGGTCCGGGTAACCCGGTGACGCCGATGCGCATCGATAACCAGGAAATCCCCCGGCCCCATCTCGATGGGTGCCTCGCGGCCCTCGAACTCGAGGGCGGCCGAGCCGCGCAGGAGCAGGACGAATTCCCGCTGCGCCTGGTCGTACCAGAATCCCTCGGGGGAGGCGTGCCCTCTCGATACGATCCGCTCGATGCGGACGTTTCCCGAACCGGTGAGAACCTCGGTCAGTTCCTCCGTGAGTCCTTCCGGGATCGATTCGAAGAGATTATGCATGGGGTTGGGTTCGGCCCGAAGGGCGGAAGCATGGCGATATCGCGCACGCGCCCGGTTCGGTGAACGATTTTCCGGGGTCGCCGGTTGGCGACGGAATTCGAAATGCCGGATGTTATCATGCCCCCGTTATTGACCGTCGCAATGTTGAACCCGGTGTTTCTGATGGAGAGGTGGCTCTATGCGGTCACGACAGTTTGCACTGAATCTGACTTCGCTATTGATGGTGTTTCTGTTCTGCGGCGCCGCAATGGCCGTGGAAACCGCGGCGCCCGGTGCGGCGCTGGCGGCCGGGCACGCGACGGAGAACCTGGATCTGACCGGGCACTGGGTGGGCTGGTTGTCGATCGGATTGTTCATCCTGGCCTATGCCCTGGTCATGGCGGAGGAATTCACCCACCTGCGCAAATCGAAGCCGGTCATCATCTGCGCCGGCCTGATCTGGGGGCTCATCGCCTGGATCTACACGACACACGGGCTGGATTCGGCGGTGGAACACGCCGTGCGGCACAATCTGCTCGAATACGCGGAGCTGATGCTGTTCCTGCTGGTGGCGATGACCTATATCAACGCCATGCAGGAGCGCGGCGTGTTCGATACCCTGCGAGTCTGGTTGATCCAGAAAGGCTTCGGGTTCCGGTCCCTGTTCTGGATCACCGGCATCCTGGCGTTCTTCATCTCGCCGATCGCGGACAACCTGACCACGGCTCTGTTGATGTGCGCCGTCGTACTCGCCGTCGGTGGCGACAACGTGCGTTTCGTCTCCCTGGCCTGCATCAACATCGTCGTCGCCGCCAACGCGGGCGGGGCGTTCTCGCCGTTTGGTGACATCACCACGCTGATGGTCTGGCAGAAGGGGTTGGTGGAGTTCTGGACCTTCCTTGCGCTGTTCATCCCGTCGATGGTCAACTACCTGATCCCCGCGGCCATCATGCATTTCGCCGTGCCGAACGTTCAGCCTCAGGCCGTAGAGGAACAGGCCGTCCTGCGTCGCGGGGCGATTCCCATCATCGGGTTGTTTCTGGCCACGATCGCCACCGCGGTCTTTTTACACAATTTCCTGCATCTGCCGCCGGTGATCGGGATGATGACCGGCCTCGGTTACCTGCAGGTGTTCGGTTTCTATCTGAAGATGACCGCGCACCGGGACCAACTCGGAATCGAGGAGCATAAACATGGCGGCATGATGGGGACACCCCTGGGGTTCGACGTGTTCTCTCCCCTGGCAAGGGCGGAATGGGATACGCTGTTGTTCTTCTACGGGGTGGTACTCTGCGTTGGCGGTCTGGGCTTCATCGGCTACCTGGCGTTGGTATCCGAGCTGATGTACACGGGCTGGGGTCCGACAGCCGCCAATGTGGTGGTCGGCTTCCTCTCGGCTATCGTCGACAACATCCCCGTGATGTTTGCGGTGTTGACCATGGACCCGGACATGTCGCTCGGACAGTGGCTACTGGTGACGCTGACCGCCGGCGTGGGGGGCTCCATGCTCTCGATCGGGTCCGCGGCGGGTGTCGCGTTGATGGGCCAGGCCCGGGGGAAATACACCTTTTTCGGTCACCTGAAATGGACCCCGGCGATCGCGCTTGGCTATTTCGCCAGTATTGCCACCCACCTGTTCGTCAACGGTTCGTATTTTGGCGCCGGTTGATCTCGCCTGAGCGATCGATGTACTTGCAGTTCGCCGGTCGTCGCGAGGGTCAGTTGTCGACGCGTGGATCGAAGCGGCTCGCCGCGTTGCCGTAGGCGATCCGCGCTGCCACATCCCAGGGCAGTTGTTCGAGTCAGGTCCTGGACGCCTGCGCCAGTACATCGAGATTCGCCCATCGGCTCGGGACGTAGGTATCCATTCCGACTTCGATGAGCGGATGCGGATGGTCCCGGGGCATCCGTGTCGACGGGGACGTCGAATCCGGCATGGGCCCGGATGACACGGCGGTATCGGGGGCCTGTGCCAGGATCCGCCTCATACCCTCGGTGTCGGTGTGCGCATGCAGCGCGAACCCGCGGTCCCTGGCGATACGGATGACCTGCCGCGCGACGTCAGAGTCCGCATCCTCGCCGAAGACGTGAAACTCTCCGATCCCCCGGTACGGAATTCGGCCCAGCCGTTCGAGCACGGACCCGGGAACGTCGGGGTTGCCGAACCAGGTCTTGCGATGCGCACGCGCCGGGTAAGGGCGCAGAAACGGGACGATCCGATCCGGTGCCGCCCGGTAGAGCCGTTCCGCCCCCTCGGAGGGTGTGCCGGACACCCGCGCCTTGTCGATACCGGCCCGCGTCAGCCAGGCGATCGCCCTGTCGGGCGGCAACGGTTCCCAGACATCCTCGCTGTAGTGAATATGCGCATCGAAGATCGGGATGGAGCGACCGTCAGCGAGCGCGATGTGACCCGCCGCCGGGGCGGATGCCGTGATCGAATCCTTAGTCGCGCCTCCACGCCATGAGGGCAGGGGGTCTTGCGAGGCAGGAACGGCGGACAGCGATTCGCTCAGAAACAGGCACAATGCAACAACAGCGGGTAGCCGCACCGATCTGGCGAAACGATGGATAACGGGCAAGCCGGACTCCCCTGCGTTTGACGTATCGACGGGGATTCTAGCAATCCCGGGCAGAGACTTCCGTTCGCTGACCGTACCCAATCCATGGGAGGCGGTCCAGGCGCAGCACAAGAAAAAAGCGAGCCCACCATGGTGGCGGGCCCGGGGGGCAGCGTGTCACTAGACGAGATCGGTTCGCTTTATTCGACGATCTCGTAGTGTGACGGCAGGCCGAAGGAGGGCGTCAGGCCAGCGGGCTTCAAGTAGCCACCGTTGCTCGGGCTGCCGACCTCGACCCCAGTGCTGAAGGCGCCGGTCGCGCCCGGCTCGGCCGAGGTCACCAGATAGTAGACGTCGCCCGTATTAACGCATCGCCCGATCACCTCACCTATGAGCTGCTTCACACCGGTCGGAAATTCGTTTTCTCTGTCAGGCAGACCCGTCTGTTGGAATCGATGGCCAGGCGGTTACGGATGAATTCGGCGGATCGCGGATCCGACCGTTCGCGGCCGGCTCCCAAATAGTTGAAAAAAATAACAGGCAGTTTCAAAGACGGGGTACAACATTCGACATGGCGTAGGAGGGGCATCCCTTGCAACCGGCTCGACGAGTCGAAGCGGCGGGGCTGGGCGCGGTCCGGTCCCGGAGATGAATGACTCCGGCAGAGAACCAACCGCGGATCGATGCGTGTCGGGATTCGGATTACCGCTGCGCCTTAGGCGATTTCTGTCAAATGACAGTCCATCCTGTTTGTCTTTTCGTCCGTCCTCCGTGTTGCGACAACCGTTCCATCGTTCGACTCTGCGCCTGATGTCGCGCCTTGATGACGAACGATCCCGGCGCGGCGCTGTCCCTGCTTTGCTTGGGCACCGGTCTTGGGCTTCCTGCCCAAGCCGTTCACTGCTTCGCAGCTCACCCGGCGCGATCTGGTATGTCATTTTCCGGCAATCGCCTTATCGGTCGTGCCGAACGGAAACGCCCGCCTGCGTGTTCGACGTTCGCCCCGGCCGTGCGCATTGCGTCCCTCAGGACGCGCGAGTAGATAGACTCGTCCAGGTAGAACCGGGTTTCGCTAAGCCGCTACGCGCCGGTTGAGTTCGCAGCGGATGGCCTCCTCGATGACTTGCGTGGAGGTGTCATAGTCTCGCGCCAGATCAGTGAGGGAATCGCCCGCCTTGAACCGGTCGGCGAGCACGGCGGTGGGAACGACACGGCCTGCCAGCACGGGGCGACCGAAGGCGATGCGCGGATCGATCTCGACGGGTTCGGGCTCTTCGTCCGATACGGCTCTGCGGGTAAACGGACAGAGCTTGATCGGAACGCCCGTCGGGTCGCGCTCGATGCGCTTCAGGAACGTGCGAACCACGGGCTCGATTTCAAGTTGACCTTCCCGCGAAACGTTTACGAGCATCTCAAGCTCGCGGACCAACAGGGCCACGCCATCGGTCTCGAAGCGCGTGTTGGCCACCGCGATCCGCCG
>JAJDOJ010000128.1 GCA_022340215.1 Gammaproteobacteria bacterium | reverse complement strand
CCCCCAGAAGCGCGGGATCGGCTGACCGTAGGTCGAGGCCTGGACGCTCAGGTCCTCCAGGCGCGGACCCTCGCGGTGTTCCTTCGGGGCGAACAGCAGACCTCCGACCGCCGCACCCACCGCCCAGCCGAGCGCCGGCTGGCTGAACAGGGAGCCAGCCGCGGCGCTGATGGCTAGCTGGGCCATATCCCGGGGGTCCGGTAGACGCGCGCGGTGCGCTCGGCGAACCAGCCGTTGTAGGCGTGCTCGCAGGCCCGCCCGGGTGCGGGAAAAGTCCTGCAGGGCGTCCTTGGCCGGTTTTTTGATGTGGCGCTCGCCCAGTTGCCAGCGCCCGCGCGCGATCTCCCAGTTCTGGTTGCGCTGCTCGCGCCCGGCCGCGGTGGCGACGATCCCGGTGCTGAACTCCGGCCCGCCCACGACGCGATAGTCGCGGCCCACGTACAGCAGGATTTCGGCCAAGGGGGTCATCGAGATCTTCCCATGGATAGATAATAACGCTTTGCGTTATTATCGATTGGCGTTATTATTCCTCCATGATCAAGAGCTTCCGGGACAAGGAAACCAGAAAACTTGCAAGTGGAAAGGCATCCCGCCGTATCCCGCAGGACATTCATCGCAGAGCGAAGATGCGTCTTGAACGGCTCGATGCGGCGGTCTCCCTGGATGATCTGCGTGTCCCTCCGTCCCATCGTCTGGAAGCCCTGTCCGGCGACCGGCGTGGACAGCACGGTCTCCGCGTCAACGATCAATGGCGGATCTGTTTCGAGTGTCGGGACGGACATGCCTATGAGGTTGAAATCGTCGATTACCATTGAGGAGATCCACCATGAACACCGCAATGACATACAGCCATCCCGGCGAACACCTGGCCGAGTTCCTGGAGGAATACGGCATCAGCCAGTACCGGCTGGCAAAGGACATTCACGTCCCGCCGCGCCGGATCAACGAGATCGTCCATGGCAAGCGCGCCATCACCGCCGATACCGCACTGCGCCTGGGGCGTTATTTCGGCACCAGCGCCCAGTTCTGGATGAACCTGCAATCCGGCTATGACCTGACTTGTGCCGCAAAGGAAATCGGTGACGCCATTACTCACGATATCGCTCCCCTGTCAGCGGCGTGAGAATGCCTGTTCTCTCATGGCTTCGCGATCATCGGTGATCCCCGCCTCCTCCCGCTCGATCGCCCAGGCGATGTAGACCCGCGCCTTCTTCAGATCCTCCACGCCCCCTTGTGACGCCACCTCGAGAGGTATTTCAGCGCGTTGCCGGTGCAGTACCCGGTGAACCCCTCGCCGGTCAGCGTGTCGCGGATGTAGTCGATGGTGTCGATCTCGCCCTGCGTGTAGTGCGCCGGCTCATAGACCGCGTCGTTCATCGGTTCCTCCGCATGGCGCGCGCGACACCGCCGCCGATGTGCGCGGCGATCTGCTCCTGGGTGGCGCGCGAGACCTCGCCCTGGAGGGTGAATTGGTTGGTGATGTTGATCCCGCCGGCGCCGAGGTTGGCGCGGTGGCGGGGATCGCTGCGGGTGAGGTCCTCCTCGCCCTTTGTAAGGATGGCCGGGACCTCGCCGCCCGAGTGGAAGCGCGGCGCGCTGGCGAAGGCGAGCGCCGGCACGGCGCGGGTCGGCCCGCCGGCGCCGACGATACCGCCGCCCGAGCCATAATCGCCGAACAGTTTCTTCGCAAGCTGTGCGGCGACGATGTCCGCCGCCATGCGGTTAAGGGTGCGGCGCAGACTGTCGCCCGGGCCCGAGAGCCCCGACTCGAAGGGCTCGAAGAAGAGGTCCGCCAATGCGTTCTGGATGTTGCGCGCGCCCTGGACTGCAAACTGGTTCAGTGTCTTGTTCGTCTCCTGGATGGCGACGTTGATCTCCTCGAAGCCACCGCGGGCCTCGCCGCTTCGTCGGCATCAAGGCCCACGTAGGCTATACTGGTTCATAGACGCGTCCTTTTTTACATTCGGTTTCAGTGGCATAGCTTACCACTTTGAGGTATCCACCAGTGATGGTAGCCCTCGATTCGGGTGAAAGGGGGCGTCTATATATCTTATACGCGCGATGTGATTGCTGCGGCAACGATAACCACGAGCAGTAAAAGCTCAATCACTCGAAGCCAGACTTGATGGGACGCGATGCGGAAGTGATCGAGCGGCGACTAGCGTTCGCAGTTTCTTGGTCTACTGCCCAAGGGGGAAATTTATCGGTTGACGGGTTGAAGGAACCCCGGGGCGGGATTTTAGTGGATGATTTGGACCTGGAGATTCCCGAAGCTTTACTGTCGCTTCGTCATTTTGCCTACAACTGTTTGAGGGAGGCCCTGCGAATACCTTTGGATCACATCAACCACATCGAATCACCATGAAATACAGACAACTCGGCGGGTCGGGATGGAACGTCCCGGTTCTCTGCCTCGGCACCGGGACTTTCGGCGGAGCTAACGAATTCTTCAGAGAGTGGGGATCCGTTGGACCCGAGGAAGCGACTCGCCTCGTGGATATTTGTCTCGAGGCGGGAATGAATTTCTTCGATTCCGCGGACATCTATTCCGAGGGTCGGGCGGAGGAGGTGCTTGGCGCCGCAATCAAGGGCCGTCGCGACCAGGTACTCATCTCAACGAAAGCAACCTTCCGGTCTGGGTCGGGACCCAATGACGTCGGCTCTTCGCGTCATCATTTGACAAACGCCATCGAGGGCAGTCTGCGTCGACTCGGGACGGACCACATCGACCTGTTTCAGCTTCACGGATTTGACGCGATGACGCCCATTGAAGATGTCCTCAGTAATCTCGACGGCTTTATTCACGCCGGGAAGATCCGTTATGTCGGCTGCTCGAATTTCTCCGGATGGCATCTCATGAAGTCGCTCGCGATCTCGGAACGATACGGTCTCCCTCGCTATATCGCTCACCAGGCCTACTACTCGCTGATCGGTCGCGAATACGAATGGGAGCTCATGCCGCTCGGTATCGACCAGGGTGTCGGTACCGTCGTTTGGAGCCCGCTCGGCTGGGGGCGCCTT
>JAJDOJ010000127.1 GCA_022340215.1 Gammaproteobacteria bacterium | reverse complement strand
CTCCGCCCTCTTACCGAAAACTCGTAGGGGGAACAGATGGTGCCGACCACAAGATGTAGAAGGTACTTGCGCGAAGTGGATAGCCCATTTCCATCATTCTTCCGAGTATCGGGGAAAGGTGCTGATGGTCAATTTTTTGGCAACCTGGTGTGCCCCCTGTCGCGAAGAATTGCCTTCGATGAACCGGGCCTGGGCTGAGTTGCAGGATGAATCGGTCGTCATGCTGGCGATCAATGTGGGTGAAGACCGTGAGGCGGTCCTGGCCTTCAGTCAGGACTACCCCATAGACTTCCAGGTGCTGCTGGACAGTTATGGAAACATCAGCCAACGCTGGCGGGTGGTCGGGATGCCGACGACCTTCCTGGTCAACCGGAACGGGGAGATTATCCACCGCATTGCGGGCAAACGGGAGTGGGATAGCGAGGAGATGCTAGGGTTGGTCCGGGGCCTGGAATGAGTAAGTCGGAAACGAAGAGAATACCTGCTGAATGTTCTCAGCACTAACAACGACTTACTGCGCAAGCCATAGGAGAATGAGTACATGAAGGCAAGAGCTGCTGTAGCCTGGGAGCCGAAAAAGCCCCTTTCGATCGAGACCATCGACGTGGAAGGCCCGAAGGAAGGGGAGGTCCTGCTGAAGGTCATCGCTTCCGGAGTCTGCCACACCGATGCCTTCACGCTGTCCGGCGACGACCCGGAAGGCGCCTTTCCCTGTGTTCTCGGACATGAGGGCGGGTGTGAGGTGGTGGAATGCGGTCCCGGGGTAAAAGACCTGAAGCCGGGCGACCATGTGATTCCGCTGTATATCCCCGAGTGCGGCGAATGCGAATACTGCCACTCGACCAAGACCAACCTCTGCCAGTCCATTGCCGCGACGGTCTGGACCGGTTACATGCCGGATCGCACCCGCCGTTTTTCCATGAACGGCGAACCGATTTACCACTACATGGGGTGCTCCACCTTCTCCGAGTATACGGTGGTGCCGGAGATCGCCCTGGCGAAAGTGAACAGGCAAGCGCCGCTGGACAAGATCTGCCTGCTGGGCTGTGGCGTCACCACCGGCATCGGGGCGGTGCTCAATACCGCCAAGGTGGACCCCGGTTCCACGGTAGCCGTGTTCGGGCTCGGGGGGATAGGCCTGTCCGTTATTCAGGGCGCAGTCATGGCCAAGGCTTCACGCATCATTGCGGTCGATATCAACCCAGACAAGCGGGAGATCGCGAAGGCCTTGGGCGCCACCGAGTTCGTCAACCCGAAGACCCTGAGCGGCAGCGTGACCGAGGCCATCGTCGAGATGACCAACGGCGGCGTGGATTACTCCTTCGAGTGCATCGGCAACGTCCACGTGATGCGCGAGGCCCTGGAGTGCTGCCACATGGGCTGGGGTGTCTCCACCATCATCGGTGTGGCAGGTGCGGGGCAGGAAATCTGCACCCGTCCGTTCCAATTGGTTACCGGGCGCACCTGGAAGGGCACCGCGTTCGGCGGCGTAAAGGGCCGCACCGAACTGCCCGGCTATGTGGATCGCTATATGCAAGGCGAAATCGAGCTCGACTCCATGGTGACCCACACCATGCCGTTGGAAGATATCAACCGCGCCTTCGATCTGATGCATAGCGGTGAAAGCATCCGGTCCGTCATCATCTTCTGAGATACACGGCATGAAGCAGATCGAAAGCATCAAAGAGTTCGACGGCTGGCTGAACCGTTACCAGCACGAATCGGACGCTTGCAACTGCACCATGACTTTCTCCGTCTATCTGCCTCCCGTCGCAAAGACGCGGAAGGTGCCGGCGGTCTATTGGCTCTCGGGGCTGACCTGTACCGATGACAATGTGCGCACCAAGGCGGGAGCCCAGCGCTATGCCGCGGAACTGGGTATCGCATTGGTACTGCCCGACACCAGTCCACGGGGCCCGGGGGTTGCGGACGTGCCGGATCGTTACGATCTCGGCCAAGGCGCGGGTTTCTATGTCAATGCAACCCAGGAGCCTTGGGCTGCGCACTACCGGATGTATGACTACGTGACCAAGGAACTCCCGGCCCTGAACGAAGCGGAACTGCCCGTCGTTCCCGGGCTTAAGTCGATTGCCGGGCACTCGATGGGCGGCCATGGGGCGCTGATTTGCGCGCTCAAGGAGGAGGGGGCCTATCGCTCGGTCTCCGCCTTTGCACCTATCTGTCACCCGATGGTCTGCGGTTGGGGGACGGGGTGCTTCAGCGCCTACCTGGGGGATAACCGCGAGGCTTGGAAGGCCTACGACGCCACCGAACTGATCAGGGCGGGGGCGGCCGAGATACCCTTGTTGATCGATCATGGGACCGACGATGAATTTCTTGCCGATCAGCTCTACCCCCAAGATATTGAGGCCGCCTGTCGGGAACGAGGTTTTCCTCTGACCTTACGCATGCAGGATGGTTACGATCACAGCTACCACTTTATCGCGACCTTCATCGGCGAACATCTGGCTTATCACGCCAGGGCTTTGTCCGAATAGCCCTCCCATGCGGGCTTTCAGCGGTTTCTCCGGCGTCCGCTGAAGGCCTTCCGGCCGGTTCCGGTTGGCAGTTTCGCCAGCTTCGGTCCGACTCTGCGAACCCAAGCGACTCGATGGAGCACGTAAACCGGGACAGACCACGTTTTCTGATTCAGATGTGGAACTTAGCCTGCCGATGGTCCGGTGCTGGTTTCTTTGGCCTGCCGGGCGATCCTTTCCATGTGCGCCTACCGAGCATCACCGCGGTCTCTACTCTCAAAACGGGAGCCGCCAAGAACGAAGCCCCCGTTTACGGATTCGCGGATACGTGCGAGCAGGTCGTCGAAGTATAGAAGCATAAAAGCCCTCCCGGGCAATGCGCGCAGCCAATTTCGGCCCCTTCCCCTCGCGTGAAGAACTTCACTACTCTGAATCTTGATGGGATCCGTTGTCACGGAGGGCCTTGCTCCGTCATTTTTGGTGCTTCTGCGCCCAATTCTCCCCCGATTCCGGCCTTCAGGCCACAAGACCTCCTGCCGCGTCCGCCAGGGCAGCAGCAATCGCAGGTGGCGAGGTAGATTCCCTCAGTGTCGGCCAGACAGCGCTGGAGGCGGAGGAGTGCGACACCTGGGTAACCGGTTCGGTGCCGCGGCAGGCGTTTTCCGATCCAGGTGGGTCAGGATCTTCTCGATCACCTGGGGATCTTCGATGGCAACGATCCTGACCGCCCCGCCGCAGGCCGGACAGGTCTCGATGTCGATGCCGAACACCCGCTTCAGGCGCTGCGCTTGAAGCTCATGGCCGCGTGGCGTTGCGGCGGTGTTTTCTCCAGGCCGTCAGCGGTAGATTCGGGTTTGCTGCCCTTGCCCCGCTTCGCCGGCGTCACCAGAGCCCGATGCTTGCTGTTCGGCGCGAACACGCCGTGGAATCGCGT
>JAJDOJ010000126.1 GCA_022340215.1 Gammaproteobacteria bacterium | reverse complement strand
CGCCGGGTGAGCTGCGAAGCAGTGAACGGCTTGGGCAGGAAGCCCAAGACCGGTGCCCAAGCAAAGCAGGGACAGCGCCGCGCCGGGATCGTTCGTCATCAAGGCGCGACAACAGGCGCATAGTCAAACGATGTCACTGTTGTCGCAACACGGAGGACGAACAAAAAGTCAAGCAGGATGGAATGTCATTTGACAGAAATCGCCTAAACACCCATCACACTGGAATCGCTGCAAACCTTGCGGGACATTATGAACACAGTTCGATTCGGGCGCGCGATCTGCGGGGACCTGGTTCAGTCAGAACGCAGGGAATGGTGGCTCGCCACTGGACAACGCTGTCGATGCGCCTCTATGGTCTGTCGAGGCGTGGAGACGTTACCCTGCCAGCAGTCAAGATCTGGAGTCTTTGCGACGCGCCTTTCCGGCGATAGCCGACATCGCCGATAATTTTATCAACGGAACTCGCTTTGGAATCGTTGCTGACCCGAAGGACGGCTTGCTTCATGCCGGAGAACCGGGCGTGCAGTTGACCTGGATGGATGCACGGGTAGACGACCGTGTCGTTACCCCGCGAATAGGCAATCCCATCGGAGTCAACGCCCTGTGGTTTAACGCCCTGGCCAGCCTGTCCGGGTTCGCAAGGGCCTTGCGATCCGACGAGACCCGGTTTCAACTACGGACTACCAGGGCACGGCAAGGATCCCGCCGGTTTACCAACCCCCGGACAGGGTCCCTGTATGACGTGATCGACGGCCCGGGCGGACCCGATGATTCGATACGACCCAATCAGATTCTCGCGATCGGCCTTCACCATAGCCCGCTGGATAGGCTTGCCATGACCAGGGTGATACGACAGTGCCACGACCTCCTGCTCACATCGTATGGACTGCGATCCCTGTCGCCTGCCGATCCGCGTTACTGCCGCGCCTACACCGGCGGGATCGCGTCGCGTGACGGCTGCTACCATCACTGTGTGGGCGTGGCTGCTGGGGTCCCTACGCTATCGCGGCGTATAAAACACACGGTGATGCGGCCCGCGCGCGCAGACGACTTGAGGTGGTTGCAGATCACCTGACGGACGCGGGACTGGGAAAGGTCAGCGAAATATTGGATGCGGAGCCACCGCACTTGCCGCGGGGATGCCCCTCGCAGATATAGTCGGTCGCCTGTATTCTGGACGCATGGCTGTTACTGCATGAAGCGGAGACGAGTAAACCAGAGGATCGATGCAATGGGACGGAGATCCGGCCCGGAACCTGAAATGTCAGCAGACACCTCAGAACAGCTACGTCTCGAAGAGGATCGCACTGGCGGGAAACCCTGGAAATTGTGGGGGCCCTACCTGAGCGAACGACAATGGGGAACGGTACGGGAGGACTACAGTGCGAACGGCACCGCATGGGACTACCTGCCCCACGACCGTGCCCGCAGCCGAACCTACCGCTGGGGTGAAGACGGAATCGCCGGACTGAGTGACGAACATCAGCGCCTTTGCATTGCGCTTGCACTATGGAATGGACGGGATCCGATACTCAAGGAGAGGTTATTCGGACTCAATAACGCGGAGGGAAACCACGGAGAGGACGTCAAGGAACTCTATTACTATCTGGATGCCACACCGACACACTCCTGGCTGCGGATGCTCTACAAGTATCCCCAGCGTGCATTCCCCTATGAACTCCTGGTCCGGGAAAACCGTGCCAGAGACGCCGGGATGCCGGAATATGAAATCCTGGACACCTGCGTTTTCGATGACGACCGCTACTTCGATGTCTTCGTGGAATTCGCCAAAGTGGCCCCCGACGACATTCTGATACGCGTCTCGGCTCATAACAGGGGACCGGATCCGGCACCCCTGCACCTGCTACCCCAACTATGGTTTCGAAACACCTGGTCATGGAAGGCGGGAAAGGCACGGCCGACGCTGAAACAGGGCCGGGACTGCGTCGTCGCCTGGCATCCGACGCTGGGAACGTACCGATGGTACGCCGAGGGCGATCCCGAGTACCTGTATTGCGACAACGAAACCAATGCCCCTCGCCTGTTCGGGACGCCCGACACGCCCGGATACTACAAGGACGCATTCCACGATTACGTGATATACGGGCGGCAGCATGCCGTGAACCCCCTACACACCGGCACGAAGGCCGCGGCGCACTACCGCCGTTCGATTCCCGCCCGATCGTCAGTCGAGTTACGGTTGCGGCTGACCCGCTCAATCCAGGACGATCCGTTCGGTAGTTTCAGATCCCTCTTCGAACGACGCCGCGAAGAGGCAACCGAGTTCTACACGGCAATTCAGAAAGGAATCGAGGATCCGGATTCGAGAATGATTCAGAGGCAGGCCATTGCGGGACTGATCTGGAACAAGCAGTACTATCATTTCCATGTCTATCGCTGGCTGGAAGGCGATCCGGCTCAACCGGCGCCACCGCCGGAGCGGCGCCATGGACGCAATCATCAGTGGGCGCATCTTCACGCCGCCGAGATCATTTCCATGCCAGACAAGTGGGAATTCCCCTGGTTCGCCACCTGGGACCTCGCGTTTCACTGCATCGCCCTAGCGCTGGTCGATGCGGAGTTCGCCAAGTCGCAGTTGTTGCTGCTCACCCGCGAGTGGTACATGGACCGGGACGGTGAACTCCCCGCCTACGAGTGGGCCCTGAGTGACGCCAATCCACCCGTTCACGCCTGGGCGACATGGCGTGTCTTCACCATTGACCGGAAACAGCGAGGTGATTCGGGTGATATCCGCTTCCTGGAGAGGGTGTTTCATAAACTCCTCATCAACTTCACCTGGTGGGTGAACCGCAAGGACAGCGACGGGAGAAACCTTTTCAACGGCGGTTTCCTCGGACTGGACAATATCGGGGCATTCGATCGCAGTGCGCCATTGCCCGGCGGCGGACGCCTGGATCAGACCGATGCCACCAGCTGGATGGCGATGTATTGCCTCAACATGATGCGCATCGCCCTGGAACTGGCGGTACACAACCCCGCGTATCAGGACATCGCCATCAAGTTCTTCGAGCATTTTCTGGGCATCGCCAGCGCGATCAATGGTGACTCGGTGTCCGGCGCGGGTCTCTGGAATGAACAGGACCGGTTTTTCTACTCGAACATACACCTGCCCGATGGACGCGTAGAGCCGATTCGGGCCCGCTCCATGGTCGGGATCATCCCACTGTTCGCCGTCGAGACGATCGAGCCCCAGATCTGGGAGCGTCTACCGGAATTCGAGAAGCGCCTGGAGTGGTACCTCGAACACCGGCCCGACCAATGCCGCCTCATCTCCCGCTGGAAGGAAACCGGGCACGCGGAACGGCGCCTCCTGGCCTTGTTGAGAGGGCACCGCATGAAATGTGTGCTGGAGCGGGTACTGGACGAGACCGAGTTCCTGTCGCAGTACGGGGTCCGCTCCCTGTCGCGTTATCACCGTGACAATCCGCTGGTCTTCGACATGGGTGGAGGAAAGCTCGAACTGAACTATCAACCCGGCGAATCCACCACCACCCTGTTCGGTGGCAACTCCAACTGGCGCGGGCCCTTATGGTTTCCGGTTAATTTCCTGCTAATCGAATCCCTGCAGAAATTCCACTACTACTATGGGGATGCGTTTCGCATCGAATGTCCGACCGGCTCAGACGTATTCCTTACCATCGATGAGGTGGCTAGTGAGATCGGCAGGCGACTGTGCCGGCTTTTCCTGAGGGATGAGGCGGGCCGTCGACCGGTATTCGGGCACTACGAGAAGCTGCAGTCCGATCCGAATTTCCGCGACTACCTGCTGTTTCACGAATATTTTCATGGCGACACCGGACGCGGTTGCGGTGCATCGCACCAGATGGGATGGACCGCGCTGGTCGCCAAATTGCTGGCGCCGCGATCACGGGGTTGATCGCCATCGATAGTCCGCCTGTCGAGGCCAGAGCGCGCCAGACGAACGGCGGCTACCCTACGAACCGTCTGACAGGACTTTCCGCATCGTCCCTCTCAAAAGGCCTGCGCTTTCCTGCAGATCCGCGGTGATCATCTCGAAACCCGCGATCCCGGTCCCGATCCGCGCCGCGGCCTCCATGCCATATCGACCATGCGCCAACTGATTCAATCCATTGGCGTAGAGACGTGCGGTGGTTTCCCCGTGACTGACGGCTCGGATAGCGGGTGCCGCGGCGTGCGGCTGGTATGAAATGAAGAAGGCGGCGGCAAGGGGCACACTGGAACGGACTGTCTCCGAGGGAAGCTGCTCGACGGGAACATGCAAGGTGTAGGACGTTCTGATCGTGGCCCCTGGCAGATGAAAGGGTGTAGATGGATCGGACTTGAGACATAGCGCGTGCGGATAGGGGGTTACCCGCAGGGTCTCAATTTCAATCGGTGCAAGCTCATCGCTGAGGTATCGAAAACCGTTGTGGAGCATCGCCCAGGCGGTCGTCGATTTGCCGCTGCCCGAGGCCGCCAGGGACCTGTTCGTCGCCCGGGGATTCCAGCGGCTCCTGCGTGCTCCGATGGAGCGAAAGCTCAGGGAATCCGGTCTGTGGCACGAGCAACGAAGGATCAAGGTGGACCTGCATTTCGGGATCGGACCGGCTCCGCTCTGGGGCAACGCGAGGTCGGTATCGATAGGGGCGTACGGTTTCGAAGGATTCGGAGCCTCGGACGTCGTCCTGGTCTCATGCGTCAATGCGGTCAGAGAGTACTGGAGCCAGTCCCTCTACCGCTATTGCGACATCCACGAAATGGTCAGTAACTACGGCGAGCAAAACTGGGATACCTTGCTGTCCCGCTCGAACGCACTGCGAGACAAGCGCTCCCGCAGGATCGCCGAACGTCTGGACCTCATCTTTGGCCCCAATCGCTTCGACCGCGAGTTCATCCACCTGCCTTCCACGCTCTCGCCCATGTACTACCTCATACGACCTGCACGCCTGGCGACGGCGTTCGCGAGGTCATTGCCCCAGAGGCTGAGGCGTTGACACTGCAGGTTGAGGGGCCCGTCTCCAGATAGGGCTACTCGCCGCGGACTCGTCCACCCTGAGGAATACCGGCCAGACGACGGTCCGGAAATATTCGCTGAGCGCGATTGCCGCCTGGAACACCTAGAACCCGGAGCAGGTCATCGATCGTGGCGACCGGAGAGCCTGAATCTCGCAACCAGGCGGCGCATCGTCTCCTCGTCGAGGGCATCGCGCAGCAGGACCAGCGAATGGGTTCGAAATCCGGGATGTTTGAAATTGAGCACCGAAACCTGCCGGGTCGCCATGCTGCCGGACCCGAGGGTGGCCTCGCGCACCCGGCCCTCTTGGTCCCAGACTGCCCACGATCCATCCGGATTCCACCGAGCCCCCCGCACCCCGCGGCCTCCCCGATAGAACACGGTTCGCCGCAAGGTCCGGGTCAGGTTGATGGCGAGCACCATGCCTCCCGAGGTGGATACCCACCAGGGAAAACCCATCGCGAAGAGCGACAACAACGCGGCGAGGTGAACGCAAACGAGCAGCCCCGCGAGGAGTCGCGACGGTTCAGGCTGAAGGACCAGGACCGGCCAGGACTCGTTCGACGACATGGGCTATTTCCCGCTCACCGGCTCCGGTCCGCCGGATCAACAGATCGAACAGTACGGGATCGGGAAACTCGAGCAGCCTGGCAAAGGCGTCGCGCTCGTGCGCGGGGGCGGTCGGATACCGGTGTCTCAGATAACGCAGCATCAGGGTATCCAGTTCCAGCGCCCCACGCCGGCACCGCCATTCGAGGACGCCTTGCGGAGTCGTCACGTGTCTCGACGGGCGATCATGCGCTTGATCCCCGAGATCGCCTTCGCCGGGTTGAGATCCTTAGGACAGGCATCGGTGCAGTTCATGATCGTGTGGCAACGGTACAGCTTGAACGAATCGTCCAACGCTGCCAGCCGTTCGTCGGTCGCCGCGTCCCGGCTGTCCACGATCCAGCGCCAGGCCTGCAAGAGGATGGCTGGGCCCAGATATCGGTCACCATTCCACCAGTAACTGGGACAACTGGTGGAGCAGCAGGCGCAGAGGATGCACTCCTCGTATCCCTTGAGCTTCGCCCGGTCGGCCGGTGACTGCAGCCGCTCGGTATCCGGAGGCTCATCCGCCGCGGCCTGCATCCAGGGTTTGATCGAGGCGTACTGCGCATAGAGCCGACTCAGATCGGGGACCAGGTCCTTGACCACACCCATGTGCGGCAACGGATAGATCCTCACCTCGCCTTGAACGTCATCGAGGTTCTTCGTGCAGGCCAGCGTGTTTCGACCATTGATGTTCATGGCGCAGGATCCGCAGATGCCCTCGCGGCAGGACCTGCGGAAGGCCAGCGTGGGATCGATCTCGTTCTTGATCTTGATCAGGCCGTCCAGAACCATCGGTCCGCAACGGTCCATATCGACCTCGTAGGTGTCCGTGCGCGGATTGTCACCCGTTTCAGGATCGTAACGATAGATGATAAACCGTCTTATCCGACCGGCATCCCCGGCGGTACGCCAGGTGCGTCCCGTCTTGACGACCGAATCCGGATGCAGGGTGAATTTCGCCATTCAGACGACCTCCCCGAGGCGGCCAATCCACCTTGACGGGCCAGGCGGACACCCGCCGAAAGGCCCTTGTACACCTGATACTTGCCCGGTCAGTCGCATCGAACACTCCTGCTCCGCGTTAGGCGATTTCTGTCAAATGACATACCATCCTGTTTGTCTTTTCGTCCGTCCTCCGTGTTACGACAACAGTGACATAGTTTGACTATGCGCCTGTTGTCGCGCCTTGATGACGAACGAAAATCCGGCGCAATCTGGTATGCCATTTTCCGGCAATCGCCTTAGCAATCTGTCTGAATAGACCCGTCGGTCAGTAAACGCGTTCCTTGGGTGGGATCGGTTCCACCGCATCGGTCAGTGTCTCGAGGTGTACCGGGCGGTAGTCCAGACGAACGTCGCAGCCATCGACCCAGGCCAGCGTATGCTTGAGCCATTCGGCGTCGTTCCGATCCGGGAAGTCCTCCCGCGCGTGGGCACCCCGGCTCTCCCTGCGCTCGTGCGCGGAGGCGATGGCAGCCAGGGCCTGTGCCATCAGATTACCGAGTTCCAGGGTCTCCACCAGATCCGTGTTCCAGATCAGGGAACGGTCCGAAATCGTCAGATCGTCGAGTTCCCCGCACAGATCACGCAACCGATCGTATCCCTCTTCGAGCAGCTCCGCGCGCCGGAAGACCGAGGCGTAACGCTGCATGGTCGCCTGCATCCTCGCGCGCAGGTCAGCAGCCGGCGTCGCGCCGTTCCCGTGCCGGATCCGGTCGAAGCGATCGATGCCGGCATCCGCGACGTCCGCCGGTAACGGTTTGTGCGGCGCACCCACCGAGATCGACTCGGCACAGCGCAGCGCGGCCGCCCGGCCGAACACGATCAGGTCCAATAACGAATTCGAACCCAGGCGGTTAGCGCCATGAACCGACACGCACGCGGCCTCGCCAACCGACATCAGGCCGGGCACGACGACATCGGGATCGCCGTCCTTCATAGTAACGACCTCGGCAAGGTAGTTCGTCGGGATCCCCCCCATGTTGTAGTGGACAGTCGGAACGATCCGGACGGGGTCCCGGGTGATATCCACCCCCGCAAAGATGCGGCACAGTTCCGCGATCCCCGGCAGGCGCTCTTCGATCAGCGCAGGGTCGAGATGCTCCATGTGCAGCATGGCATGGTCCTTCTCCGGCCCGACCCCTCGACCCGCGTTGATCTCCATCGTGATGGCGCGACTGACCACGTCGCGCGAGGCGAGATCGCCAGCCTTGGGAGCATACCGGGGCATGAACCTCTCGCCCTCGGAATTGGTGAGATACCCCCCCTCGCCGCGGGCACCCTCCGTGATGAGAATCCCGACGCCGTAGATCCCGGACGGGTGGAACTGGATGAATTCCATGTCCTGCAGCGGCAGACCGGCACGCAGCACCATCGCGTTGCCATCCCCGGTACAGGTGTGCGCCGAGGTGCAGGAAGCATAGGCCCGTCCATACCCGCCGGTGGCCAGAACCACCTTGTGCGCCCGGAAGCGGTGCAGCTTGCCGGTTTCCAGTTCCCAGGCGTTGACGCCACGGCACGCGCCTTCCTCATCCATGATGAGGTCGAGCACGAAATACTCGATGAAGAACTCCGCATTGAGGCGCAGGGACTGCTGGTACAGGGTGTGCAGGATCGCGTGGCCGGTGTGGTCGGCCGCGGCGCAGGTGCGCTGCGCGACTCCCTTACCCTGGTGCGTGGTCATCCCGCCGAAGGCGCGCTGGTAGATCCTGCCATCCTCGGTACGGGAGAACGGCACACCGTAGCGTTCGAGCTCGATGACTGCTGCGGGTCCTTCACTGCACAGATACTCGATCGCGTCCTGATCTCCCAGCCAGTCGGAACCCTTGACCGTGTCGTACATGTGCCAGCGCCAGTCGTCCTCGCCCATGTTGCCGAGCGCGGCGCTGATCCCGCCCTGAGCCGCCACGGTGTGACTGCGGGTGGGGAAAACCTTCGTGACGCAGGCGGTCGATAGCCCCGCTTCCACCAGACCGAGGGTCGTCCTCAGGCCCGCGCCTCCCGCGCCGATCACCACCACGTCGTGTCGGTGCTCGACGATCTCGTAGGGGCCGGACATTCAGTTCACCCCCGTGGCGATCTTCAGCACGGCGCCGACCGCGACGACTGCCAGCAGGGCACTGCCGATGCGAACGGCCAGGATACCGATCGTCTCGCCACGCTCGACATGGACATAGTCCTCGATGATCACCTGCAGCCCCAGTGCCATGTGGAAACACGCCGTCACGACCAGGGCACTAAGCAGCACCGCCGTCGCCGGTGAGGCAATCCAGACGGTCACCACGCCATGGTCCATCGTGTCGAGGGCGGCGAGTGAGAGGACCAGCCACAGAGCCAGCGGGGCCAACACCAGGGCGCTCAACCGCTGCATCAACCAAAACGGCGCGCCGCGCACGCCTGCGGGCGACTTCGAACCCCCGCTCATGCGCCCCCCGTGGCGATCAGCCAGGTCAGTACTGTCAGCACAACGGACGCGACGATGACACTCCAAGCGTAGAGGCCCGCCCGGTCGATATTGAAACCGTACCCCAAGTCCCAGAGCAGATGCCGCGCTCCGTTACAGAAATGAAAGTACAGGACCCAGGTCCAGATAAAGAGCAATACGAGCCCCGGCCAGGAGGTTGCGAAGCCCTGCACCACGGTCCACGGTCCTGGCCCCCTGGCAGCGGCGACCAGGACCCAGGTCAGGAACATCACCCCGATGACGAGCGCCGCCCCGGAGAAGCGATGCGAGATGGACAAGACCGCGGTGATCGGCAACCGATAGATCTGCAGATGGGGTGACAGCGGTCTCTGAGTCAGGGTTGGCATTTCGATCTCGGTAACGACGATGCGCCTGGCGTACCGTCGGTCAGACCCCGCTTGAAAACGAGGTATCGTGAGACAGCGATTGTTCCGAACTCGACGGCGCCCGTCAGTGCAGCAATTCAACCCGGCGCGATCAGAACAGGACACTACGGCCGACCGCCCGATCACGCGGAATCGACACACCGATTATGGGCTTCGAGAGGTCATGCTGGCAAGTAATACGCCAGCGGCATGGATCCATGCCTACCCTAAATCCAGGACCATCGAGGGAAATCCGTCAATCGCCGTATGGCTGAAAACCCGGACGGATTTGCCTATGATTCCGCGCATCGTACGGAACCGGAGTACCTCGCGGCATGAGCAAGATCGTCGACCTCGCGTTTCAGGACCTGATCCGGGTTTCCGGCCCGGACACCCGGGACTTCCTGCAAGCCCAGTTCTGCAATGACGTCGGCGGGGTCGATGAAGCCCGCCACCAACTCAACGGCTGGTGCAACCCCAAGGGACGTCTCCTGACGGTATTCCGGCTCTTTCTCCATGGAGATGCCTGGGTCATGCAGATGCCCTCCGGACTGCTGGAACCCGTGATAAGGCGCCTGCGCATGTTCGTCCTTCGCTCCAGCGTGACCCTCGAGGACGCCTCGAATAATATCGGCAGCCTTGCCCTGTGGGGAGAGCAGGCATCCGCCCTTATCGTCGAGGCGACCGGACTGGCATCCGTACCCGCACCGGGCAAACGCGCCAGCGACGGCGACCTGACGGTCCTGGGCATTCCTGAAGCAAACGGGGAGCGCTTCGAGATCTACGGCTCGACCGAGGAGATCGGGGCATTGAAGGAACGGCTGTCGCACCGGGCCGGGGCAGCCACCGGGGATGCCTGGCGGCTGCGCGGGATCCGGGCCGGTCTGCCCGTCGTCTATCCCGGCACGACCGAGCAGTTCGTCCCGCAGATGGTGAACATGGACCTCGTAGACGCGCTGAGCTTCAGCAAGGGCTGCTTTCCGGGGCAGGAGATCGTCGCCCGCACACGCTACCTCGGCAAGCTCAAACGCCGCATGTTCCGATTGGCGATCGACTCGAAAACGGTCCCACAGCCCGGAGACGAGATCTTCAGCACCAGACGGGCAAACGACGCGATGGGCACCATCGTCGATGCGGTGCCCGGGGATAAGGGCGAAGTGGAGGCGCTGGCGGTGCTTCGGCTCGACGACATCGGGGAGGACGAACTCCACATCGAACGGCCGGACGGGCCTGCGGCAAGGATCGAACCCCTGCCCTACGACCCCCTCCCCACCGATTGAGCACCCGGCGAACGTGGGTTGCCCTATTCCCCGCCCGGGCGCATGTGCGGAAACAGCAGCACGTCGCGGATGGAGGGGGAATCGGTCAGCAGCATCACCAGCCTGTCGATGCCGATGCCCTCGCCAGCGGTTGGCGGGAGACCATGCTCGAGGGCGTGGATGTAGTCGGCGTCGAAGTGCATCGCCTCCTCGTCGCCGGCCGCCTTCTCCGCGACCTGTGCCCGAAACCTCGCCGCCTGGTCCTCGGAATCGTTGAGCTCTGAGAACCCGTTGGCGACCTCCCTTCCACCGACGAAGAACTCGAACCGGTCGGTCACGAAGGGATCATCGTCGTTGAGCCGCGCCAGGGGGGAGACCTCGGCCGGATAGGCGGTAATGAAGGTCGGATCCATCAACCGATGCTCGACGGTCTTTTCAAAGATCTCGATCTGCAGCTTGCCAAGGCCCCAGGTCGGTTTAACGGGAATCTCCAGTCGTTCGGCGATTACCCGCGCCGTAGCCTCCGAATCCAGCTCGACGGCCTCGATCTCCGGGTTGAAGTGCAGGATCGACTCGCGCACCGCCATGCGTGCGAATGGCTCGGCAAGATTGTAGTCCCGTCCCTGATAGGGGATCTCCATGCTTCCCGTGACCTCGTCGGCCAGGCCCCGCAGCAGGTCCTCTGTCAGATCCATGAGATCGTTGTAGTCCGCGTAGGCCTGGTAGAACTCGAGCATGGTGAACTCCGGATTGTGCCGCGCGGAGAGTCCCTCGTTGCGGAAATTCCGGTTGATCTCGTAGACACGCTCGATACCGCCCACGACCAGACGTTTGAGGTACAACTCGGGCGCGATACGCAGGAACAACTGCATGTCGAGGGCATTGTGATGGGTCGCGAAGGGCCGCGCGGCGGCCCCACCCGGAATCGCCTGCATCATCGGTGTCTCGACCTCCAGGTACCCGCGCGCATCGAGGTAGTTGCGGATGAACTGGATTATCGCGCTCCGCTGCCGAAAGATGTCCCGCACCGGTTCGTTCATGATCAGGTCGAGGTAACGCTGCCGGTACCGCTGCTCCTGATCGGTGAGGCCATGAAACTTCTCCGGCAGGGGGCGCAGCGACTTCGTCAGCAGTCGCAGGTTCTCGACCTTGACCGAGAGTTCGCCGGTCCGCGTCCGGAACAGGGTCCCCTCGGCACCGAGGATGTCGCCGAGATCCCAGCCCTTGAAGTCCGCATAGCCGCCCTCGGGCAGCGCGTCCCGCTGCACGAAGAGCTGAATGCGGCCCGACATATCGAGCAGTTGGGCGAAACTGGCCTTGCCCATCACGCGCTTGGCCATCATCCGCCCGGCGACGGCGACCCGCACCGGGTTCGACTCGAACCAGGCATCGTCGCGTTTCCCGTATTCGGCATGCAATTCACCCGCCATGACGTTGCGGCGAAAGTCGTTGGGAAAGGCGTTCCCGCGATCGCGCAGGACCGCGAGTTTCTCGCGGCGAAGCGCGATGAGCCGATGTTCTTCCTGAGTGTCAGACATATTCTTCCGTGCGTCCTGAGTGGCGCGTTGCAATTGGGTCCAATGACCGGCGCTCCGGTGCGCCCCTTCGAGGCCAATCGGCTGAAATTCCGATCTGCACGCGTACGACAAGCCGCTACAAGCCGCTACAAGCCGCTCTGCAGACTGGCCTTGATAAAATCATCCAGAGCCCCGTCAAGGACGGCCTGTGTATTGCTAGTCTCCACACCAGTGCGCAGGTCCTTGATGCGCGACTGATCGAGCACATAGGAACGGATCTGGCTTCCCCAGCCGATGTCGGACTTGGACTCCTCGACGACCTGCTGCTCTGCGCGACGCTTCTGCACCTCCAGTTCGTAGAGCTTGGCCTTGAGCTGTTTCATGGCCATGTCCTTGTTCTTGTGCTGGGAACGATCGTTCTGGCACTGAGTCACCACACCGGTCGGCAGGTGCGTGAGCCTCACGGCCGATTCGGTCCGGTTGACGTGCTGCCCGCCCGCGCCGCTGGCGCGGTAGACGTCCACCCGCAGATCCGCGGGGTTGATCTCGATAGCGATGTCGTCGTCGACCTCCGGTGAAACGAACACCGCGGCGAACGAGGTGTGCCGGCGATTACCCGAATCGAAGGGCGACTTGCGGACCAGCCGATGCACCCCGGTCTCGGTGCGCAACCAGCCGAAGCTGTACTCGCCCTGGAACTCGATGGTCGCGCTCTTGATTCCCGCCACGTCACCCGGCGAGACCTCGATCAGTTCGGTCTGGAACCCGCGCCGCTCGCCCCATCGCAGGTACATCCTGAGCAGCATCTCCGCCCAGTCCTGCGCCTCGGTTCCGCCCGAACCGGCCTGGACGTCCAGGAACGCGTTACCACTGTCCATCTCGCCGGAGAACATGCGCCGGAATTCCAGGCCCGCAACCCGCTCCTCGTATCCGTCCAGATCGTTCGTCAGGTCATCGACGGCATCCTGATCGCCGTCCTCATCGGCGATCTCCAGCAACTCGCCCGCATCGGACAGGCTGGAGCCGATCTCTCCGAGGGTGCTGACGATCACTTCCAGCGAGGAACGCTCCTTGCCCAGGGACTGCGCACGCTCGGGGTCGTTCCAGACCTGTGGATCCTCCAGTTCCCGGTTGACCTCCTCCAGGCGTTCCCGCTTGGCTTCGTAGTCAAAGATACCCCCTAAGGGCCTCGATACGCCCCTGGAGGTCCTTGATGCGGTTCTGAACGGGCTGAATCTCCACGAATGTCGACTCCTCGGAAAAGCCTCGAATCATATCATGACGACGGGGTGCGACTTCATCGGAGGTCAGGACGCGCCTGCGGACAAGCGGCGACGTTGCCTCTATTCACGCCCCAGTACACGTTCCACCACCAGTTGCAGATCAGTGCGGCCACGCCAGGCGTTGACCTCCATGCGATAGGCGATACGCAGCAATCCGTCGCCGTCCTCCCAGCCGTTCTGCTCGTATTGAAAACAGATGGCGTCGATGGCGCGGTCCGACCCGTGCGGCTTCAGCTTCAATTTCATGTGCCGCTCCCCCAGGACCCGCTGGTCGAGCACCTCGAACGTCCCGTCGAACAGGGGTTCGGGAAAACCCTGTCCCCAGGGAGCGGCATGGCGCAGAATGGTCGCCGCCTCCAGCGTGAGGTCACTCTCTTCCAGCGGCCCGTCCGTCACCACGCACGCCTGTTTGAGGTCGTCACTGAGCAGTTCGCAAGCTTGATCGCCGAATGCCTCGACGAAGGCATCCAGCTTGTCCCTGGGGAGACTCAGCCCGGCGGCCATGGCGTGTCCCCCAAATCGCGACATCAGCCCCGGGTTGCGGCAGGCGATCGTGTCGAGGAGATCGCGGATGTGGACCCCAGGCACCGAGCGGGCCGAACCCTTGAGTTCCCCCTCAGTGCCGTCGGCGAAGACGACGGCCGGGCGGTTGAATCGTTCCCGGATGCGGGAGGCCAGGATCCCGATCACTCCCTGATGCCAGCCGGCGTCATAGAGGCAGATCCCATCAGGTACCCCACCGACGCGACCAGGATCGGGCAGACGATCGACGATGGCCAGGGCCTCGTCCCGCATCCTCGACTCGATCTCTCGTCGCTCCCTGTTCAGGGCGTCCAGCTCCCGGGCAAGGTGCCTGGCCAGGTCCAGATCGTCCTCGAGCAGGCAGCGGATCCCGAGCGACATGTCCGCCAGTCGGCCCGCGGCGTTCATACGCGGGCCCGCGGCGAAACCGAAATCGGATGACACGGCCTGCCTGGCATCACGGCCCGCCACCTCGAACAGCGCCTGGATCCCCGGATTGCCTCTGCCCGAGCGGACACGGCGCAGACCCTGCTCGACCAGGATCCGGTTGTTGCGATCCAGGGGCACGACATCGGCCACGGTGCCGAGCGCGACGAGGTCGATCAGATTCGCGAGATTCGGCTCGGCGATTGCACGGCCAGCGAACCAGCCAGATTCGCGCAGGCGCGCGCGCAGGGCGACCATGAGATAAAAGGCGACGCCGACTCCCGCCAGGTGCTTACTGGGAAACGGATCCCCGGAGAGATTCGGGTTCACGATGGCGTCCGCTTCGGGCAACGTTGCGCCGGGCAGGTGGTGATCGGTGACGATGACTGTCATGCCGAGCTCTCGCGCGGCCCGTACACCCTCGATACTGGAGATCCCGTTGTCCACCGTGATCAACAGATCCGGATCGAGGTCGGCCGCGACCGCCGCGATCGGCGGGGTCAGGCCGTAGCCGTATTCGAAGCGATTCGGAACCAGATAACGCACCCCGGTCGCGCCCATCGCGTGCAGCGCACGCACCAGAACCGAGGTGCTGGTGGCGCCGTCCACATCGTAGTCCCCGAGCACCACGATGCGCTCAGAGGCCTCCAAGGCGCGCTCGAGCAGGTCGACCGCGGTCTCCATACCGCCGAGTGAGGACGGCGGATGGAGTCTCGCCAACGACAGGTCGAGATCCGCGGCCTCATTGACGCCGCGCTGCGCGAACAGGCGCCGAAGCAGCGGGTGCAGCTCGGGCGGCAACGCACTGCCGGCGGACGGATCCGCTTCCCGACGCCGCAGCATGACCGCAGCCGTCACGGCCGTAGCCCGTCGTTACCCCGACAGTAGTACACCAGCGGCCGGACCCGACGCCAGGGCCATCGCAGGCCCCTGCCGGACTCGAACCTTCTTCCCCCGTCGTCCTGAATCACCCAGTTCTTCACCCTTCGCTCCCCTGCCAGTGGTCCAAACCAGCGCCGTCCCAACGCCCGCATGGCATCCACCCATGCGGGAAATTCATCATAGTCGGCGTGTGCCGACATCTCGTCCAGAATCACCAGATGTCTCCCGCAATCCGTGGTCTCGAGCATTTCATTCAGGCTATCGGGGCACTGGCCAGTCGGGACCCCGGTCCAGAGCCCGATCCCTGCAACCAGCGGGTCGTCGCCCCAGATTCTGCTCCATGGCGTCGCCTGCGGCCCCGCCTCGGGTAAGGCGCCGGCCCCGTGCAGCCAGACACCGTTGACTGGCATGCGTCCCGCCGCCTCCCTCTCCTGATTCTGCGGCAGCCCGTGAAACAGCATCTGCGTCTCGTTCATGACGCCGTGCCAGAATGCAGCGCGCCTTCCTTCGGGCAGCCGTTGCGTGACATCACGTCCGCGCGCCTCTCGGATCGGACACCCCGCGATCTCATCCGGTGAACCCACTCGCAGGTGCCATGCGTGCGGAAGATCGGCATCCAAGTGCAGTCCCCTGTCGGCAAAGTGATCATTGAAACAACGGACAAGCGCGTCCGCCTCGTCCCGCGAGATGCCGATGCGACCGGCGTCGTGAAGATAGGCCGACCCGATGTCCGCCCGCAGGCAAACCGGGTCGAGACAGGCAAGCGCCCCCTCGTCGAACGTCCCCGTGATACCGAACCTTCGCAGAGGCGCCGTCGGTACGTCACCGGACTCAGACCTTCGAATTTCGCACAGTTCCAACAGTGAATGCTCGTACCCGACCGACCCGGTCGAGGCCTCGCGGGCTCTGAGGAGTAACGCCTCGAGTTCATCGAAGCGCGGAAACTCCCGATAGTCCTTCGCCCAGACTCGAACCGGTTCCAGAAGGCCGGAAACTAGGAGATGAAGCGTAAGGGACAAGGGGCGTCGTTAACCTTCTTGTTATTACGGGCGGTTGGCCCGGGCCTTGAAGAATTCGAGATGCCGCACTCGGTCCAGCGTCGCGCAGTGTGGCGATTATACGCCGCCGCGGACTCCTTGACAGATGCCAGCATTCAACACAAATGGCCGACATAACTACTTATAATTAGTAGCTTACAAAATTAACTTAATTTTTTTTTAGAAGTTGACACGTGAAGATTTATGACATTGTTGCAGCGTCGACGCCCTGCGCGATCTGCGCATGCGTCTGGCGTCTTCGTCGTCAGATGTCTCGACGACTCAGACTGTAAAACCGCAGACTGAGCAGCACGGCGGCCACAGCAAGGCTGATGACAAGTCCGCTCCAGAGTCCGCGCGGCCCGAGACCGAAATAGATGCCGAGCATGTAGGCGAGCCCCAACCCGACGACCCAATAGGACACAAACGTGATCCACATCGGGACTACGGTATCCTTCATCCCGCGCAAGGCGCCCAGGGCGCAGACCTGGATGCCGTCGGCCACCTGGAACATCGCGGCCATGGTGAGCAGGCTCACCGCTAACATGCGGACCGCCTCGTCCCGGATGTACAGGGAAACGATGCCGTCCGGAACCCCGAGCATCACGGCCGCCGAGATCGACATGGCTATCGCGCCCATGGACACGCCTGTCCATCCTGCGCGTCGAACCCCATCCGGGTCTCTCGACCCCACCGCATGTCCTACCCGAATCGTAAGTGCCATGGAAAGTCCAAGCGGAATCATGAACATCAATCCTGAATAGTTCAGGGCAACCTGGTGGGCCGCGACCGCCTCCACCCCCAGCGATCCCATCAGCAGCGACACGGCCGAAAACAGTCCGACCTCGATCACGATGCCGGCAGCCATAGGCAATCCCAGGCGCACCAGCCTGCCGAGTTCACTGCGATCCGGCAGTGAGGGACGTTTAAACAACTGCACAGGGACGTAACGCGGATGCAGTCGGAGCCAGGCGGCGATCATCAGCGCATCCAACCACATCACGATGGCCGAGGCCCAACCGGCACCTACCGCACCCAACGCAGGCGCCCCGAAGTTTCCGAACATCAGGATATCATTCCCAAGGAAGTTGAGGCCCAGCGCAACGAGCTGGATATACATGACGGGCCGGGTGAAACCGATCCCCTCGCTGACGAAACGAAAGACGAGATACACGCAGATCGCCGGCATGCCCCAGGAGACTGCATCCAGGTAGTCCCCGGCAAGCGAGGCAACGGAAGCGTCGACGTTGATCCATACCATCAGTGCGTCGAGCTGGCGCACCAGGGGAAAGGCAACAAGGCCCGAGAACATCCCGAGCCACAAGCCCTGGCGGAATACCTGCCCCACCCTCTGAAGCCGGCCTGCGCCAGCGATCTGGGCGACCGTGGGGGACAGCGCCATCAGCAGTCCGACGCAGGCGAGGTACACCGGAAGCCACAGACTCGAACCAAGCGCGATCGCGGCGAGGTCGGTGGCGCCGATCCTTCCCGCCATCACGGTGTCGGTGAAACCCATTGCCACCTGCGACACCTGACTGACGATCAACGGGCCGGCAAGCAATGCGATCTGCCCGGATTCGCGAAAGGCGCCTACACAGGCACGCCGAAAAGCGAACCGGCGGTCCCGGCCCGGACGGGGGGGACTGTTCTTGGCTTGGTCTGTCACCGGGACACGGGCTATCCGGCTACCGCAGCCCGCCGAAACTGGAAGGAAATCGTGGCGGTTACCACATCAGGTCATCGGGGACCTTGTAATCCGCGTATGACTCGCCGACATCGTCGTCGCTTCCGGAATGTCCAGTTGACATGACGCTGGCCGCGTCGCGTTCGCGGATCTTTTCCGCGATGTCCGCCGGCACGACTTCGTATCGGCCCCTGTGCTTCACGACCGCCAGCCGACCCCTGAGCAGATCGCGGCGCATGGCCTCCCGAACGAAAATCTTTCTGATCTTCTTTCCGTCCACGAACTGATGGGGCAGATCCCCATCATCCCTGGACATCCGATTCTGCTCGATCAATTGAGCGATCTGCGCCGCCCTGGCCTTGCGTTCCTCCCTGGCGGCGCGCTGTTCGTTCAGTTCCCTGTCGCGTTTCGCCTTTTCCGCCTGCGCCTTTCGTATCCGCTCCGCATTCGCATCTGGCGCCGGCGCCTTCTTGTTCCGATTCTTCCTGTCTTTCTTCCCCTTCGCCTTGCGTGCGTCCCTAGCCTGATGCTCGTCGATCAGGCCCACCTTCAGCAACTGATCCTGCAACGAGTTTCCCATTACTTTTCCCTTGTTCTATCACTAGCGAGTCGAATCATGTACCAGGCAGGAAAAGGATGTCGGTTGCGACACAGCTCCGCCTCGTCACCGGAGTCGATTATTCGCGTCAGAAAATTGCGGGTCAACCCGCTGCGACGCCTCTCAATCGTTTAATATCTGCCTCCAGAATATCACCCGGTCTTCACGCCGCCCGATTCACCCCGATACGCAGAAGACCGCAGGAGAGGCACAGCCCTGAATGACACAGGATCAGATGCAGCGAGCCAGGGAGACGCTCCAAACTGTCTTCGGCTACGACGCCTTCCGGCACCATCAGGAAGAGATCGTCGCATCGCTTCTTCGGGGCCGCGACGTGCTCACCCTGATGCCCACCGGCGGCGGCAAGTCCCTGTGCTACCAGATCCCGGCCATGCTTCGCGAGGGTGTGGGCGTGGTCGTCTCCCCCCTGATCGCGCTGATGCACGACCAGGTCGACGCGCTCAGGCAACTGGGAATCCGCGCGGCGTATCTGAACTCGACACTTTCACATGACGAAATGCGGGACGTGGAGCAGGAGATCGCCGGCAGACACCTCGACCTCGTCTACGTCGCCCCGGAGCGACTGCTGACCGAGCGGTTCCTGGCACTGCTGGACGGCGCCCCGATCGCGCTGTTCGCGATCGACGAGGCCCACTGCGTCTCTCAGTGGGGTCACGACTTTCGGAAGGATTATCAGCAGTTGCGGATCCTCCACGAACGATACCCAAATGTGCCGCGCATCGCGCTCACGGCGACGGCCGACGCGCGCACCCGCCGGGAAATCATCGGGCAACTCGGGCTCGAGGACGCCGGGTTGTTCGTTAACAGCTTCGACCGGCCCAATATCCACTATGCCCTGGCCGAGGGGCGCAACTCGAGGGAACAACTCTGGCGATTTCTGGAGCACGAACACCCCGCAGACGCCGGGATCGTCTATTGCCTGTCGCGGAAAAAGGTCGAATCGGTGGCGGAATGGCTGACCCGCCGGGGGCGCGAGGCACTGCCCTATCACGCGGGACTGCCGGACGAGGCCCGCTCCCGTTACCAGGAGCGGTTCCTGCGCGAGGACGGTCTGATCATCGTGGCGACCGTCGCCTTCGGTATGGGCATCGACAAACCGGATGTACGCTTCGTCGCGCACCTCAATCTCCCCCGCAGCATCGAGGCCTACTACCAGGAAACCGGGCGCGCCGGCCGGGACGGTGAACCGGCCAACGCCTGGATGGCCTACGGGCTGCAGGACGTCATCACCCTGCGCCAGATGGTCCAGACCGGGGATGCGGGCGAGGAATACAAACGCGTCTCGCATCACAAGCTGGAGTCCATGCTCGGGCTGTGCGAACTCGCCACCTGCCGCCGTCAGGCGCTGCTTGCCTACTTCGGGGAGACCCTGTCGCAACCCTGCGGGCGTTGCGACAACTGTGTCGCGCCCCCGCAGACCTGGGACGGCACGGAGGCGGCGCGCAAGGCCCTGTCCTGCGTCTACCGCACGGGACAACGCTTCGGAGTCAACTACGTCATCGACGTGCTGACGGGCAAGGCCGACCCCCGGATCCACGACAACGGCCACGACCGGGTCAGCACCTTCGGGATCGGTGCGGATCTGAGCGCGACGGAGTGGCGCAGTGTGTTTCGCCAACTGATCGCACGCAACTATCTCGAGGTCGATTTCGACGGCTACGGCGCGCTGCGACTCGCTTCCGCATGCCGCCCGCTGTTACGGGGTGCCGAGCGAATCGAACTGCGCAAATCCGCTCAGCCGGAACGTTCAGCGAGGCCTCGTTTGGAACGAACCCACGAGACGCTTCGCAGTTTCGATCGACCCGTATTCGAGGCATTACGCGAGCTGAGACGCTCGATCGCCGAGTCCCAGGGGGTTCCCCCCTACGTTATCCTGCACGACAGTACCTTGCGTGAACTGGCCCGCACGCGTCCCGAATCCGGCGAGGCCATGCGCGAAATTCGCGGTATCGGCGAACGGAAGCTCGCCCTGTATGGCGAGATGTTTCTCAAGGAGATCGGGAGGTTCCCGCGTGAGGACCTGACCGAGAACGCCTTGAGCGCCACCGTCAATGAAACGCTGTATCTCCACACACAGGGCAGAGACGCGCAGACGATCGCGGACGAACGCGGCCTCAAGGTCTCGACCGTCTACGCCCATTTCGCCGAGGCCATCGAGGCGGGACTGCTCGAGGCACGCGATGTCCTGCCGCTGGGGGAGGATGAGATCACGCGCATCGGCCATACCCTGGAATTGCTCGAGGCGCCCGTCGACCGCAGGATCAAGCCCGCCTACGAGGCCCTGGAGGAGGCCTACGACTACGGCATCCTGAGATGCGTCCTCGCCGGCATGGTCGGCGTCGAATCGGACAGGGCTCGCGGGCTATCGCAAGCTGTCGAGAAAGCCACATAGCGGATCCCGTCATACTCACGCGGCAATGCGGCGTGTGACCCAACGCCCTAACGACATTCGGCGGGCAAGTACTTTCCGTCCACGTTCCGAGATCGGCACAGCCAATTCAGTTTCCCTTCGTAGACATTGGGAACGAACAGAATGCTGCCACCGTCCACCGGACCGCCGGTAAAGGACACCCTGACGATGGCGAGTTCGTCAACAGTGGCAAGGTAGCCGTCACCCCGGATACCCGCCGGGTCCCGTCCCAGTTCCTCCATGCCCTTCGGCAGCCGGCCATTGGCCGCATGAAACTCCGAAACGGCCGTCTTCAGCTCGCCGGTGCCGACAGCCAACCCCGCCGCGACGTTCGCCCTGACGGCATAGTCCCGATAGGCCGGGATCGCAAAGGCGGAGAGCACGCCGATGACACCGATCATCCCGGGCCCCGCGGCCATGAGGATCTCCGCCGGATTGTTCTCGAACACGAACTCCAGACTCAGCATGGGGTCCGCCAAGCTCACGACCATGCTGTAGGCACCCACGTCGGGGAGTGACAACTGGCTTGCGCTCGGCAGGTCGAAGATCCGGATCGGGTAGCCCGCCAGGTCGCCGGCCACCACCAGGAGGTCCAGATAGGTGTAGTAGACGAGACGGGGCAGGTTCGGGACCTCGGTGGAGAACAGGAACAGTGCATGACGCCCCTCCACGTGCTGCCTTCTCCGCAGCCATTCGCCGAGCGGTACGCGGGGCAGTCCCTGCCGGTCCATCAGCGCCTGGGGTGTCTGCGCGAAGAGAACAAACCCGTCCTCCTCGACCCAGAACCAGTGGGTCCTGAGACGGTCTTTCGGCAAGTCCGGCATCTCGCCGCCGCGTTGGTCCCGGTTGCTCTCCCCGAGCGTCTCCGGCACGGCCAGATGATGGTACTCCAGTCCCCCGATGATCCGGGTCTCGTAGACGACACCCGGTTCCCGCGCCAGCTTCGAGACGAGTCCGCGATAACCGCGCGGGTCGGCGACACGGACACCGAAAAACCCGCCTGCCTGGTCGGTGAAGAACACGGCCTCCGGCCCCAGCGCAGAAAACACTTCATCCAGCGACACCCCCGTCAGCCCGGCAAAGCGCTTCTTCAGATCCGCATAGCGGCGCTCGGCGCCCGTGCGCCCCTCACGGTTTGCGATCTCCAGCAGGGCGTCGACGAGCCGCTGCTCGAGGATCGGCATGGCGACGACCAGGCCGGGGTCTCCGGCGGCCGACAGCGAGAGGTCGTTGCTGACGTCAGGCAGCAGTCCACGGTAACCCGATTTCGGACTGTCGATCAGAATGCTCAGTCGCCCCTTTCCACCTTCCACACCCCAGCCCAGGGCGGCGGAACGAACCTCCAGCATCCCCCACTTTTCCGCGCCGGCGAGGTGCGCGGGGTCGATCGCGCCGCGCACCAGGGGCACAAGCCCGGCGACGTCCCACCACGTGAACAGTCCACGGCCGCTGGTATCGATGCGGTTCTCCATCTCGCGCATCGCGGTCGTCTCGACGACTGGGGGCAGTCGCATCAACCGCTCGAGGCGCCCACGGTCGATGCCCGCCGAGGCCAGGAGATAGACCTCTCCACTTTCGGCGTAGTACTGAAAAAGCAGGGGCAGGGAACCGGCCACGACGATACCGAATCCGTCGTCGTCGGCCGGCGCGAGGACCTGAAAACGCGGGTCCCGGTTCGCCAGATCATTCAGGGCGGACCGAAATGCCGCCAGCGAGTCGAAGTCGAGTTCGGTTCGAATCAACACGACGGGAAGCCCTGGCGCATCCGCGTTCGGGGCGACGGCAATGGCCTCCAGGGGCGCGTCGAGGTGACTGAGCAAGAGGTTCGTCAATGCTCCGATAACCCCTTCCCCGCCACCGAGTACGTTCTCGGCGAACGCCAGGCGTAGCGCCTCGATCTGCGCGACATGGTCCGGGTGGGAAAGGGCGTCCTGCAGCACACTCCCCTTCGGCGCGGTCAGGAATCCCGGGACGTCGGGAATCCGCACATAAGCCAGTGCGTCCGACGGGACCCGCCCACGCAAAGGGTCGGCGGCGGTTTCGCCACAAACCAGAAGGGCCGTTAGAAACAGTAATAGGGACAGAACGATTATTTTCATTGTTGTCCTCTGGACGCGAGTCCACCACGCCTTCGGATCGATTCGTGCCCCCCCCTATCGCTTGCGCGAAGTCTCGCAGCGAGGTTCGTGAGCCGCTGCCTGGAGCGCCGGTTGCGAACGGCGATCGCCAGCGCGCGCGACTGACCGACGATCACCACCAGCCGCTTGCCCCGGGTCACACCGGTATAGACCAGGTTTCGCTCGAGAAGAGTATAGTGCTGGATCGCCAGGGGTATGACCACGGCCGGATACTCCGAGCCCTGGGCTTTGTGGATCGTGATCGCGTAGGCGAGTGAAACCTCGTCCAACTCCCCGAAATCATATGTCACCTCGTGCCCGTCGAACCCGATCTCGACCTGTGAGGTCTCCGGATCGACGCGCAGGACGCGGCCGATATCGCCGTTGAACACCTCCTTGTCGTAGTCGTTCACCGTCTGGATCACCTTGTCCCCCGCAGCGAACGACCAGCCGAAACGCTCCACCCGCGGTCCGTCGCCGGGGTTCAGCACGCGCTGCAGTTCCACGTTCAGCGAGCGCGCCCCGAGCCCGCCTCGATTCATCGGGGTCAGCATCTGAATCTCCTCGACGGGGTCAAACCCGAACCGGCGCGGTATCCGCTCCGTCACCAGATGAAGGAGCTTTTCGTGAATCTCCTCCGGCGCGTCGGCAGGGATGAAATAGAAATCGCTCGTCCCGACGCCTTTCGGCGTCGGTTCCGGCATCCGCCCCTGATTGATACGATGGGCGTTGACGACGATCCGCGAGGCCGCCGCCTGGCGGAAGATCTCGCTGAGATGCACGGTCGCCAGTCTTTTCGAGTCGATCAGATCGGCCAGTACGGCCCCGGGACCGACCGAGGGCAACTGGTCCGCGTCACCGACCAGCAGCACCGCGGCGCGATCCGGTACCGCGGCCAGCAACTGGTTCATCAGTACGACGTCGACCATGGACGTCTCGTCGACGACCAGCAGGTCCGCATCGAGCAGGTTTTCCCTGCAGCGCTTGAATCCAAAGGACCGGGGATCGAATTCCAGCAAGCGATGAATGGTGCGCGCCTCGATCCCCGTCGATTCCGACAACCGCTTGGCGGCGCGTCCGGTAGGCGCGCAGAGCAGGACCTCCGCACCCTTCGCTTGAACGATCCTCAGGATGGCGTTGACCACCGTGGTCTTGCCGACACCCGGCCCCCCGGCGATCACCGTGAACTTGCCGCCAAGCGCGGCCGCGACGCCGTCGCGCTGGGACGGGGACAGCTCGATTTCGATCCTGGCCTCCACCCAGGGGATCGCCTTGGAGACGTCGATCCCTCCCCAGGCAGGGCCACCCTGAATCAGCCGCTCCAGGTGCCCGGCCACACCTTTCTCCGCCTGGTAGAGCGGCGCGAGGAACAACGCGGCCTCGCCCTCGATGATCTCCGCCACCAGGTTGTCGCATTCCGTCTCGGCCTCGATCGCCTCGCGGATCACCGGTTCGGGGATCTCGAGCAGTTCCACCGAATCCGCGATCAATGCGTCCCGGTGCGCCGCACAGTGGCCCTGCCCGGACATCTCCTGCAGCACGTGACGCACCCCGGCCCGGGCGCGGATCATCGAGTCTCGCGGAATGCCGAGTCTTTCTGCGATGGTGTCCGCGGTGCGAAAACCGATCCCGCGTATATCCAGCGCGAGACGATAAGGGTTTTCCCTCACGCGCTCGACGGCCGCCTCGCCGTAGGTCTTGAAGATGCGGACCGCCCGCGCGGTACCGACCCCGTGTGCATGGAGAAAGACCATGATGTCCCGCACCACCTTCTGTTCCGCCCAGGCCCGGGTGATCCGCTCCTTGCGCTTCGGCCCGATACCATCGAGGGTCAGCAATCGTTCGGGTTCGTGCTCGATCACGTCGAACACCGCCTCGCCCCAGGCGTCGACCAGCTTGCGCGCGAAGTGCGGCCCGATGCCCTTGACCATCCCCGAGCCCAGGTACTTTTCGATCCCCTCCCGTGTCCCGGGGGCGGCGACCTCCAGCCGGTCGGCCTTGAACTGCAATCCGTGGGTCCTGTCGTTGACCCACGAGCCCACGGCGGACACGGATTCGCCGGGAGAGATACTGGGCACGGCCCCGACGACGGTCACCAGGTCCCGCTGGCCCCGCACCCCGACGCGAAGCACGGCAAACCCCGTCTCCTCGCTGTGAAACGTCACTCGTTCCACGCTGCCGTGAAGTTGTTCAGTCCGGTTGGGCCTCGTATTCATGCTTTGAGCAGTGACATGGACTGATAGGGACTCGGCACCATTGTCCATCATCTTTGGTTGGCGTTTCCTGTCGGGGATTGAATCCGATACCCGTACCGCAGTCGTTTCTTGCCGGCCTTACTGACCTCCCACCAGCCACAGAAAGTCGCATTAGGCGATTGCCGGAAAATGACATACCAGATTGCGCCGGATTTTCGTTCGTCATCAAGGCGCGACAACAGGCGCATCGTCGAACGATGGAACGGTTGTCGCAACACAGAGGACGGACGAAAAGACAAGCAGGATGGTATGTCATTTGACAGAAATCGCCTTAGATACGGGTAGCCTGGATGGAGCGGTCGCGCAATCCAGGATTCCTTCCCCAATCGCCGCGCCCGCATCCCCGGATTCCACTATCGCGCCAGCCGGGCTACCTCTATTTAGGGGCCATTGCGACACCCTCTATTCAGCCGCTCGGCCACTGCTGACAGACTATGAAGCTGAGACGTTCAGACGTTAAACCGTATATTAAGAACAGTATCGCATGGACGCAGATCATGTCGCCAACGCTCGCGGCCGGGAGCGTCGACGGGGGCTTGGGCATTGCCCGTTATCAGCGCCACCGACCCGGGCAGACCCTGCGCTACCAGATCGCGCGAGGAGCACTACCCGCGGTTCGTCGAGCTTATGGCCCACCAGGGCAGTCCGTTACCGGACTACGTGCAACGGGAATTCGAGGACTATCTGCGATGCGGCCGTTGCGGAACACGGCTTCCGTCGGGTAGGTTGCGACACCTGCCACGCCGAGCATCTGCCGGCGTTCAGCTGCAAACACCGCGGACATGCGAAGTAAAGAAATATGCGGTGTAAATGACTCTGCTCCCGTTCGAAAATCTAAAATACTGTCTATTTTCCAGCCTGTTAGATTTCCGGACAGAGCACTTAGCTTTACATATTCGTTGCCAGTAGTGGAACTTGTTCGAGCTGTTCGCCAGCCAATCCGAAGGAGGTTCCCATGCTGGAGTTCTATCTCGAGAATCAAGCCAAACTACGCCAGCCGAGGCGGTGCCCAGTCGGCAACTACCGGGATGAATTCGCCCAATGGCGACAATCGACGGCCCGCTCAACTGACGCTCAGGGCAGCAGCCCATCTAGGGCATTGTTGGTCGGAACATGGGGTTCCCATTGAATGCGCCGATGATGAACTGATCGACTTTTTTATACGCCCTCTTCCTGCCTGCGCGAGTTCACTCGGCTTTCATGGTCGTGACAGATATCATGCAGTCGGGGCGCGACACTTTCTCAGCTACCTGCGGACAAAAGGTATTGTTCCGCCCACGAAGAGGTCCCTCAAGGACTACTCGGCGCAAGCGCCTGGGTTCCTCCTTGACTGGCCTCATCCTGGACGAAATCGTGGCTTTTACTTTCGATACTCAGAAAATGCGGGCACAAACTAGAGAAATTATCACGATATTACAATAAGTTACGCGCCTATCCGTCGGTCGAGAACCCACAGATATTGCTGAGGAGGCATCTTTACTGCCCCCTACTCTTTGGAGGGGGATCCACCCTTGAGAAGGCAGCATTGCCAAGCCGCTGCTGACCCCATATATTGATGTTTTTTCCACTTTGATCAATGGCATGATCGCCAAACACGAAGGTGACAACGACGCTCGCATCACCTGACGATCAAGCCTCTATCACCCGGTGAGGGCAGGAGAATCGTCATGCAACCGGCCAAACAGGAAGCACTGGAGGCCATCGGCAAACTGCCCGATGACGCCGACATGGACGAGATTATGAGTTCACAGAACCCGATATCATCGTGCCGGCCGTAATCCACAAAAGAAGGGACTTCCAGCTGGAGAGAGTCTAACAGTAGAGACAGCCACGCAATCGAACAGCGCCTAATACGACAAAGATCAATCGGGGGCAGAACCCGCATTGCAGCATTTGACCGCGAATCAGCCGTCCCGCCGCTGCCGGATGGAGACCGAAACGATCGGCAATCTCACGGTAGCCGTAGGCGCCTGTGGCAAAAGCCGCAACGAGATAGCAGCATTGCGCTCGCGGTGTTCGGCCGCAATTGTTTTCAGCGTTCGCGCGGGCTTCCTGTACGATGCGAGACCTGACCCTCGACTCGATATCGACGACTTTCCGTTAGGATTGGCGCTCTATTATGCCTGCTATTTTTATTGTTGCCTCCTCAATAGTCATGTCATATATTTCCATACATTCTTCATCACTAATTTCTATATCAAATGCCTTTGCTATCTCAATAAATGGTTTCGTTCCCTCGATTATATCGGGCGGACGCCGAGTGGACCACATCATACACATTTGTTTAGAATCAAAATTTCCTTTATATCTTTTCCTGTGTTTTTCATAGATTTGATGTAGTTGTTCATGTATTTCTTTCTTCGTAAATTTCATGTCAAAGCAATCCGACTTTTGCAATAAATAAATGGGGTCAGTACCCTTTTCCGACTGCAGCGGTCCGCGTGAGAGAAAAAGGGTACTGACCCCATTTATCGCCATTTGCCCCTTTGCCAGGCTATGACAGGCTGGTTCGCCTCGCGTCTCAGCGAGAATGCTGAGTCTGTGAACATCCCATCATACTTTGCCAAGCATACCGGGCATTCGAAAGAGGCAGAATCATGGGTAAAGAGTATAGAGCGAAAATATCTGGTGGAAGGCGACGCCTGGCGCTCCCTGGCCGACGGAAAGCGCTACCGGCAGGGATACCTGTCGACCGTCAGGGAGCGTACTGTTCGCGTCCGCACCGTCGGTGAACGGGGTTATCTCACCATCAAAGGCGAAAACGAGGGCATAGCCCGCGCGGAGTTCGAGTACGGGATTCCATTCGACGACGCCAACGAGCTGCTCGACGGCCTGTGCGAGCGCCCTTTGATCGAGAAGGATCGTTACAAGATCAGCGATGGGGATCTCACGTGGGAGGTGGACGACTTCTTCGGCGACAACGCCGGTCTCGTTCTCGCCGAAGTGGAACTGGAAAGCGAGGACCAGTCTTTTGAGAAGCCGGGCTGGATAGCCCGAGAGGTTTCGGACGATCCCCGTTATTACAACGTCAATCTGATCGCCAACCCTTATAAGAATTGGGCCGACAATCCATAACGGCTCCGCGCCTTCGTTCGCGGCAACGTCCCTGAACAGCGGGGCGTCGCAGATGCGTGCGAAATCCTCATGTTGTGCGGTGTTCGGAACCCGGTGATTCTCTGGGTTGGTGATTGAGCCTGTCAGCGACCTGAGTGATTTCGGACTCAATGACGGTAGTCCGATCACGTAATGTCGGGAGGTACTGCCGAATGAGACCATGGGTCTTTTCGTTCAACCCTCGTTATCCGGCACGCATAGGGATGGGCAACGTTGATCCGGGCATCCAGGTCGCCGGCCATACCTGCATGATCCGCGAATTCACGCCTGTTATCGTAGGTGTAGGTGATGGCATGAACTCGGTCCTTGAGCGGTTGGAGGTCTGCCCTGAAGGTGTCTCGAACGGCTCTAGCGGTCCTGCGAGGCACGGTCAGGAAAGAACAGTGTCTTTCGCCTTGCGCTCGACAGGCGTCACCTCCCCAGCCGCCGAAGCTTCGTTTGGCACCAACGACGACAGGACGGCGGTCAATCGAGACCGGGCCGGGAGTGCTGCCTCGACGGCCATGCGTCGCGAAGCGCCTGCGACGAGTCTTCTGACAGTGCAGGCTGCGAAGTGAATCGCCGCCGAACGCTGGTCTGAGTAGACATACTGGTGGATCCATTCATGTTCCGCGCTCCATTCCTCCCGAAGCAGCACCTCCACTTGAGACCAGGAATGGTCGTCAATACGTCGGCATACCTTGTTGATGCGCCGTTCCAGCGCCGGTCTGCGAGCTTGTTGGGGCCGATAACCCCGCTGTCCCCGATTACGCCGCGACTCCCGGCTGATCGTGGATTTGCCAACCCCGACTATCGCGTCGGAATCCTTCTGCCTACGACCTGCTTTCACAGGAACTACAATCTGATATCGTTGCTCCTGGGGAAGCTGCGTGTGGTTACTCATGTGCGCCCCTCTGACTTTGGTCGGAACAAGAAAGCCACGATGCTGCCGCAACCAGCGTCCCCAGCAACCATTCAGAGTTGGACTCGCAAATTGAAGCTAAGGATATCGATTAGGGGATCAGGCGATAACTGCGCCGACAAGCGATCCATCGCCGCAGGGCTATGACGCCGCAATTACTCCTGCAGCTGTTTTTCCAGTTCGGCCTGGCCGGCCTGATCGGCTTCCTGCTGGGAATCGAACGCGAGATGTCCGCCAAGAACTCGGACAGCATCGGCGGTCGCGATTTCGTCCTGTTCGCCATTGTCGGCGCAGCAGCCGCGTACGTGGCGCTGCACTACGACATGCCCTGGCTTGTCCCCGCAGCCTTTGTGGCGGTCGTCGTTCTCGTCGTTTCCCGTTATTGGAAGGACGACGAGCAAGGACCCGGGATCACTACCGAAGCCGCAGCAGTGCTGACCTTTCTGCTCGGCGTCCTGGTCATGCACGGTGCCAGGGAAATCGCGATTGCGCTGGCTATCCTGACCTTCGCCCTGCTCGCCCACAAACGGGAGATCAAGTCCTTCCGGGCACACATCAAGTCCCGTGATATTCAAGCGACGCTCAAGTTTCTCGTCATCGCCTTTATCGTGCTGCCGGTGCTTCCGCGTGAGTCGTTGGATAATTATGCGGAATTCCAGGTTGGAAGCCTGGCGAGCGTGGACGCGTCCGCCGGCGAGGTGACGATCCAGCTGCTGGAAGGACACACCCTGGAGCCGGGGGACCAGGTCAGCATTGCTCCACCGTCGGGAGAACAAATAGACGGGGTGCGGATCGTCGGAGAAGCCGGAAAGCGTGTCGTCGGCAAACTTCCCGCCGATTTTCCGCAGAACCTGGCAGCAGGCGCCAACGTATACGCCCCTCTCGGCATCGAGTTCGTTCGCGTACTGCTCTCGGCCATCAAGCCGTACAATCTCTGGCTAATCGTCATCCTGGTGTCCCTGATAAGCTTCATCGGCTACATCCTGATCAAGCTCATGGGTAGCGGGATCGGGGTAGGCCTCACCGGTCTGGTGGGCGGCCTGATCTCCAGCACCGTCACCACCCTCAGCTTCTCGCGGCGCAGCCAGGAGCGACCTGAGCTCAACCGCAGCTTCAGCGTCGCCATCCTGCTCGCGTCGGCGATGATGTTTCCACGCCTCCTGATAGAAATGTTCGTGGTCAATCAGCCACTGGCGATAAGCGTCGCACTTCCCCTCATGCTGATGGGGGCGACTGGATTCGCCATCGCCTTCCTGCGCTTCTTCCGCACCCAACATTCGGAGAGCAAGGCAGGACCGGTAGAGTTCGACAACCCTTTCAGTCTCACCGCAGCCGTCACCTTCGGTCTGATCTTCGCCGCCATCCTGATGCTCACGCGCACGGCGACGCACTACCTTGGGGACGCCTGGCTCCCTGCCGTCGCTCTGATCAGCGGACTTACGGACGCCGATGCCATCGCGTTCTCGGTCAGCGACGCGCACCAATCCGAGTGGATTTCGCTGCGGTGGGCGAGCTTTAATCTGGTGCTCGGTGCGATCGCCAATACCTTGATGAAGCTGGCGCTCGTGTTCTTCCTGGCAGAACGCAGTCTCTTCCGCAGCCTGGTGGCCCCCTTCGCCGTCATAGGGGGTGTGGGACTGATCACCATTTTCGTCTACTACGGCTTCGTGCCCGGAATAGGATGAGCGGTCGTCCCGGAAGGGCATGGCTGCGTACCCTGCCTAACCGCTCCGGCCGACATCGGGGATTCGGGAAATCACCGCCGCGAGCCCGAAGTGATCCGAGGGATACACCTCCGGACATTCAGGTGCGACGGGCGACGGGTGCGATTACCCACGCGTTTGAAGAAAAATCAAACCGTTGGGGACGCTGGCTTCGGATAGGGTCAGTCACGGTTCATGCCCGGTGATCAGCGCTCCCGACTGCCGATGGCCGGACCAACGCAGGTCTTCGTGTTTCACGGCCGAGTCATGTTCTGATCTCGGATTATCTACGGACAGCCAGAGCAGGAAATCTATGACACTTACGCTGCACGAATCGGGGCCCTCAGGGCTGACAAAGCCTTCCCGGGTCAATAAATGGGGTCAGTACCGAATGGCACTGACTTAAGGGCCTAGATCTATTAAAAACAACGCGTTACGGTGATCGTCAAGGTGCGAAAACTTCCCCCGATCAACCCGGCAACCTAGACATCGTGTGCAATGAACAGATGATTCTTCGACGAACGCTG